>NZ_JBFABB010000030.1:0-61337 GCF_040640035.1 Micromonospora sp. NPDC023633
GCCCTCACCGGGCGCGGCGGCGGTGGCCACGGACACCCGGCCCCGGGCCGGCGCGGCGGGCTGTCGGCGTACGTCGTCGGCGGGCGGCTCGGGCGACGACCCGGACGGCCCCGCGGAGCCGGGCTCCGACGTGGTTGCGCCGCCGGGCGCGGTCGCCGACGGGGCACCGCCGGACGTCAGGGGATGCGGTGCCTCGGCACGGCTCCGGTCGGGCGTGGATCCGTGGTCGACCGGCTCCGCCGGAACCTCTTGCTCGGCCATGCTCGCCCTCCGCGCACGCTCGCGCCCGGATCCGCGACGTCGGACCGGGCGTGCCTGTCTGTCACCGTGCCACATTCCGGCCCGGCGGCACAGCCGGAGCGCGTTCCGGGGGCGGTGTCGATCCGATCCGGTCGGCGGGCCCGGCGAGGGCCGTGGTCAGCTGCCGGTGCTCGCCGAGGCGGTGGCCGAGGTGCTGCCCGCCGGCTCGGAACTGCTCTGCGCCGTGGTCGGCGCCACACTGCCGGTCGCCCCGCTCGGCGACGAGCTGGCCGAGCTGCTCGGCGACGGCGACGGCGAGGTCGACGTGCTGGGCGTGGCCGTGGGGGAGCCGGTGGGCGTCGCCGACGGCGAGGTCGACGGCGACGTCGACGGGCTCGGCGACGGCGAGGTCGGCTTCGGGGTCGGCTTCGGGCTGGTCGGCGGCTTGGTCGTCGGCGGCTTCGTCGCGGGCGGCTTGGTCGGCGTCGGCGTCGGCGAGGGGGTGCTGACCGGCGCGGGCACCGCCCCGATGACCCGGGTGGCGGCGTAGAGGCGCGACCAGCGCACGGTGGAGATCTTGACCACGTCGCCGGTGGTGGGCGCGTGGATCATCTTGCCTCCGCCGACGTACATGCCCATGTGGTGGATCGTCGTCCAGCTGGTGCCGGAGGCGAAGAAGAGCAGGTCACCGGGGAGAAGCGCGGTGCGGGACACGGTCCGGGACCGGGTGGCGTAGTACTGGTCGCGGGAGACCCGGGGCAGCCCGTGGTAGCCCGCCGACCGGTAGGCGGCGTAGATGAGGCCGGAGCAGTCGAACCGGTCCGGCCCCTCGGCGGCCCACAGGTAGGGGTCGCCGAGCTGTGCCTTGGCGTACGCCAGGGCCTTCAGGGCCGTCGGGTGGGCGGCCAGGCCGTTGGCGGTCTCGTTGCCGACATAGCCGGCGCCGAGGCGCTGCTCGGCGGCCTCCTGCTGGCGCTCGATCTCGATGAGCTGCGCGGCGTTGTCCCGCCGCAGCTTGTCGAGCTTCTTCTCGGCATCGCGCAGGGCCTTCTCGCCGGCGGCGTATTCCGCCTTGGCCCCCGTGAGGCGGGACTCGGCCGAGACCATCGACTGGCTGGCCGCCTGCTCGCCGGCGCGGGCCCGGGACACCTCGCCCTCGGCGGCGGTGGTGCCACCCTCGGCCTTCTCGCCCCGGATGATCCGGGAGAGCCGGCTCAGCTCGTGCAGGTCGTTGGCGAACTCGCCCGGCGGGAGGGCGGCGGCGGCCTTGAAGGCGCCCGCGGCGGCGTCGTCGGCGCCCTCCTGGGCGCGGGCCACCGCGTCCCGGGCGAGGGCGAGGTCCCGCTCGGCGGTGGCGCGCTGCGCCTCGGCCTCGGTGCGCTTCTGCTGGAGCAGGAGCAACTGGTCACGGAGCTGCCCGACCTGGGCCTCGGCGGCGTAGATCTGGGCGGCGAGCGGGCCGTTGCCGACGTTGCCGGCCGGCACGCCGGGGACCGCGCCCGGCAGCCCCGGAACCGCGCCGGGCAGCCCGGGGACCGGCACCCCGCCGGGGAGCTGGAGCTGGCCGGAATAGGACGGACGGGAACCCGTGTCCGGGACGCTGGTGGGCAGCGACGGGTCGGCCTGGACCGGGTTGGCGAGGACCGTGGCGGCGACGGCGCCGAGCAGGGCGGACCAGAGCGCCGGGCGCAGCACCGGCGAGATCACCGGGCTCCGTCGTCGCTGCCGTCGCCCGCGCCCACTGTCGACCATTCCGCTCCCCGTCCGGCGTGAGTGGCCGCGCCGGGTGGGCGCGGCCGTGGGGACGCTACCAGCGTGTGGCGAACGTCCCACCCTGTCTTACCGCACCCACGCAGCGATGTCGATGCGTGGCAGGTAACGGGAGCCTGAGAGTTCGGTGAGCGGGCGCACGGGGGCCGACCATGCTGCGGTGGCGTCGGCGGGCCGACGTACGCTCGATTCCTACCGCAGGTGGAAGGGACGTGGCTTTCGATGGACGCCGGACTCAAGCGTGAGCTCGAAGCGAAGGTGTACGCCGGCGAGCGGCTGACCCGCGAGGACGGGATCGCCCTCTACGACAGCGACGACCTCGCGTGGCTGGGTCGGCTGGCGCACCACCGGCGCACCGAGCTCAACGGCGACCGGGTGATGTTCAACGTCAACCGGCACCTCAACCTGACCAACGTCTGCTCCGCCTCCTGCGCGTACTGCTCGTTCCAGCGCAAGCCGGGTGAGAAGGACGCCTACACGATGCGCATCGACGAGGCGGTCCGCAAGGCCAAGGAGATGGAGGACGAGCAGCTCACCGAGCTGCACATCGTCAACGGCCTGCACCCGACCCTGCCCTGGCGCTACTACCCGAAGGTGCTGCGTGAGCTGAAGGCGGCGCTGCCGAACGTCAAGCTCAAGTGCTTCACCGCCACCGAGGTGCAGTGGTTCGAGAAGATCAGCGGGCTGAGCGCCGACGAGATCCTCGACGAGCTGATGGACGCCGGCCTGGAGTCGCTGACCGGCGGCGGCGCGGAGATCTTCGACTGGGAGGTCCGCCAGCACATCGTCGACCACGCCTGCCACTGGGAGGACTGGTCGCGGATCCACGCCCTGGCGCACAGCAAGGGCATGAAGACCCCGGCGACCATGCTCTACGGCCACATCGAGGAGCCCCGGCACCGGGTCGACCACGTGCTGCGGCTGCGTGAGCTGCAGGACGAGACCGGCGGCTTCGCGGTCTTCATCCCGCTGCGCTATCAGCACGACTTCGTCGACTCGGCGGACGGCAAGATCCGCAACCGGATCCAGGCCCGTACGACGATGGCCTCGCCGGCCGAGTCGCTGAAGACCTTCGCGGTCTCCCGGCTGCTCTTCGACAACGTCCCGCACGTGAAGTGCTTCTGGGTCATGCACGGGCTGTCGGTCGCCCAGCTCTCGCTCAACTTCGGCGTCGACGACCTGGACGGCTCGGTCGTCGAATACAAGATCACCCATGACGCCGACTCGTACGGCACCCCGAACACGATGCACCGGGACGACCTGCTGCACCTGATCTGGGACGCCGGCTTCCGCCCCGTCGAGCGGAACACCCGCTACGAGGTGGTCCGCGAGTACGACGCCCCCCCGTCCCTGGCCGAGCGCCGCGCCGAGCCGCAGCAGGTCTGGGCCTGAGCCGGCCCGTACCCTCGTAGGCCATGACCGAGCAGCGGAGCGGGTTTCCCCGGCGCGACGCCGAGGGGCGCATCCTCACCCTGGGCGACCTGCTCGGGGTGAGCCTGGCCGGCCTGGTCATCGGCGTGCTGGCGGTGGTGCTGTTCGACTGGGCGTTCGCGCTGATCGGCAGCGGCGACTTCGGCCGGTCGAACGGCTGGCTGGCGATCATCCTGCCGGCCTGGCTGTTCTGGGACGACTTCCGCGCCTGGGAGTTCGGCGCGGCCCGGGTGGTGGCGGCGCTGGCCGCCGCCGCGGTGGGGGTGGTCGCCGGGTTGGTGGTGGCCGGTCTCGCCGCCGGGCTCCCGCCGCTGCTCTCCGGCGGGTTGGGGGCGGCGACCTTCACCCTCGGGTACGCGGTGGTCTGGTTCCACGGCGTCCACTGGCTGGCCCGCCGGACGGGCTGAACCTGCCGCCGGGAGGCCCGGCGGCGGAGAACGGAGTGCGGAACGTGAGCGCGGCGGTCAAGTACACGCTGGGCCGGATCGGGCTGTTCGTCGCCGTGCTGGCGGCCCTCTGGCTGGTCGAGCTGAACATCTTCATCAAGCTGATGGTGGCGCTGGCCTTCTCGGCCGCCCTGTCGTTCTTCCTGCTGAAGGGCTGGCGGGACGAGATGGCCGAGGAGATGGCCACCGCCGCCGAGCGTCGTCGCGCCGAGAAGGAGCGCCTCCGCTCCGCCCTCGCCGGCGAGGACGAGGACCAGGAGACGCCCCCTAACTAGCGCTTGACGTCAACGAGCCCGCACGACGCCGTGGCCACCGTCGCCCAGGCGTTTCACCGCCGCTCGCTGAGACCGGCCCACCCACCGCGTCCGACATGGGTCTGTCAGTGGGTCACGGCCGCTCTGACAGACCCTGACCAGGGCGTCCGGCGGCCGGACAGTCAGATCGCCAGGTGCCACATCAGCAGCACGCCGGGGATCAGCCCGGACAGCGACAGTGTGAGTACGGCGAGCACGAGGCAACCGGAACTCTTCGGGTGGTAAGTCTGCCCGGTATTTATGTCGCGCCTCGAGTCGGAGTTCGGAAGGCGAATGGGTTCCCCTGCGTTTATGTCATCTCCTGCCTCCCGCCCCCAGCAGTACATGCATTCGCCTGAGTAGTTCTTTGACCGGCCACACTTCGAGCAGTCCGCCACATTCGCCTCCCTCGATGGCTTACCGAGTGTAGTCCGCCGACGACCCTGCCGGTGTCCTGTCCGACTCCCGCAGGCCCCTCGCAGATGAGCGAATGGTTGGATCCTCCAACGCCTCTATCGACGCCGGGGGTGGTGTCACCAGGTGTCGGGATGGTCGAGGTCGCGGGCCGGCTGGTACCCGCTCAGAACCGTCAGGCCTTCCGACTCGGTATAGCCGTTCCCCCAACCCTTGAGGAACGCCTCGACGCCGCATGGCTTGACGAACATTTCCAGCACGTCGCTGCCCTGCCGGCGCGCCCGGTAGGGCCCGCGACGAGGTCGGCGGCCTTTGGGTCGTGGCCCGGCACGGGTTGCGCCCGAACCGTTAGCCAACGACCGGATTCGTCACCTACCACCAGCGAGGCCTCTCTGAAGGAGTCACGCTCCGACCGGAGAAGCGTGACCGAGCATCCGAGCAGCCGCCCGCCTGGCGGCAGCGACTGCAGGCGGAACGGCACCACGCAGCGGTGGGCACCGTCGAACCGGACCCGACTCGCCGCGTCCGTCGCCTCGTCGCGGCCGGTCGCGTAGATGTCGAGCTGAGCCCAGAGCCCGTCAACGGGTTGCCAACGGACGAACCACAGTTTCGTGTCGCCGGACGGATCGAACCAAGCGACCCCCGGGCGGCCTCCGACTCGCACATCGGCCGGCGGCTGGGGTCGCCCCGCCGACGAGATCGTCTGTTGCAGCCCGTCGAGCGTCGCGACGCTGCGCGCCAACGCGAACCGAGCCTGCCCGGTCGGGCCCTGGAACTCAACGCTCTCGACCCCGCGGCCGGCGCTCCAGGTCGCGGACGAGGCATCGCTGACCAGGCTGTCGGTCGTGAAGTGCACCACGCCGGGATCGGCCGGGAACGGCCGAGGGGCCCGGGTCGCCGGGCTGAGCCGGGCGACGCGGACCCCTCGAACAATCGGGTCGTGTCAGGTCACCAGTTGGTGGAGCCGGCGACCTTCGGCCACGGCTTCGACGTGGGCTTGATCAGGTAGACGACGCCGCCGGAGCCGCCGGACACCCCGCCGCTGGCGTTGGTCCGCTTGGTCCGCAGCCAGATCTGCTCGAACTGCTCACGCTTGTAGACGTTGCGCACCACGTCGTTGCTCGACGAGGCCGGGTCGTTGACGATGACGTCGCCGTCGGCCGTGAAGCCGACCACCACGAACAGGTGGCCCGAGGTGCCGTAGTTCGCTCCGTCCAGCTCGCTGGCGAGGAAGGACTGGCTGGTCACGACCGGGATCCCGGCGGCGATGAAGCGCTCCACCTCGTCCAGTGAGTGCAGCCGGGTGACCCGCGCCTCGAGACCCGGGAAGCTGGCCGCGTACGCGGTGTTGAAGGGCCAGTTGCCGGCGCCGTCGTACTGGTAGTCGTAGACCATCCGGGCGGCGTGGTTGACCGTCGGGTCCGGGTAGGTCGGGTCGACCCAGGAGGTGTCCTCCTCGGACGCCTTGCGGCCCCAGTACTCGATCACCATCGTGGTGGAGGTGGGGGAGCACCAGGCCTGGCCGCCGCCGTCGTACTCGGGGTAGTGGCCGGTGTGGATGTTCTGCGAGTAGCGGGGCACGGCGAGTTCCTTGCCCCAGGCGATGCCGCCGGCGCTCGGCTCGACGGTGAACCGGTCCGGCACGTGGGAGCTCATCGCGCCCACCGTGTGGACGACCGGCGCGGCGTGCTGGCCCGGGGCCTTGTAGAGGGTGAGCCGCAGCTGGTACGCCCGCAGCAGCACGCCGACGGAGGCGTCGTCGATGCTGAACGTGTCGGTCCAGATGGTCGACCAGGGGTCGCCCTGCCGGTTGACGCTGGTCCGCTTGATGTCGGCGTCGCCGGAGGCCCACCGCCCCATCACGTACCACTTGGTCTGGGTGCCGGTGTTGTAGGTGCCCTGCATCTCCACCTGGATCCAGGTGCCGGCCGGGGTGTCCGCGTTCCACGAGGCGATCAGCTCGGTGGCGTCGAAGCCGATCTGGGTGACCGGGGAGGTCCAGGTCCCGTACTCCCAGCTCCTGGTCACGCCGGTGTGCGGGTCGGTGTAGTCGGTGGTGCCGACCGGTCGGGCCAGCGTCACGCCCGGCCGGGGGCCGGGGACGGCCCGGGTGCCGGCGTGGGTGCCGCGACGCCACTCGGGGTAGCGGGACCAGTCCTGGAAGGTGATCTGTTCGTCGTGGACCACCGGGCGGGTGGTCGACGGTGCCGTGACGGGCGCGGCGACGGCGGGTGCTGCGGTGCCGAGAAGGGTGAGCGCGGTGGCGGCCGCGAGGGCGGCCGTGCGCAGGCGTTGTCTGGCCATGGGTCCTCCGCAGGGACGGACGGATCGTTGCAGGTCAGTGTCCCGCTCGGAAGGAACTTTCGCCAGAGGTCGGCAGTTGGAAAATCCTTGCCGGTGTGAGGATCAGGATGGCATGAAAACTGGGCAGCGATGGATGTTGATATGACCATGTGAGCGGTGGTGGAGTGTCCTCCACCGAGCGGGATCTCCTCCCGCCCCCCGAGGAGGTTGTCCATGGCCTTCCGCAACACCACCCTCCGCCGTCGCGTGGCGGTCGCCGTAGCAGCCGGGTTCGGTCTGCTCACGGTCGCCGCCGCGCCGGCCACCGCCCGACCGGCCCCGGACCGGGCCGACTCCGCGGCGGCGTCCTACCGGGTGCTCGGCCCGCGGACGGTCGACGACCGCACCGCCGTCGCCGGCACCGGCGCCGCCATCGACTTCGTCGAGCACGGCGTGCTGAACGTCTCGGCCACCCCGGCCGAGGCGGCGGCGATCACCCGGCTCGGCTTCCGGCTGGAGGCGGTCCCGGCCCCGTCGGCCGACGACCACGGGCACAGCCACGCCGAGGGGGACGTCGGCACGGCCGCCTTCCCGCCGGCCGACTCCAACTACCACGACTACGCCGAGCTGACCGCCGCGGTGAACAAGGTGGTCGCCGACCACCCCGGGATCGCGCGGAAGATCAGCATCGGTTCCTCGTACGAGGGCCGGGACCTGATGGCGGTGAAGATCTCCGACAACGTCGCGACCGACGAGAGCGAGCCGGAGATCCTGTTCAACTCGCAGCAGCACGCCCGCGAGCACCTGACCGTCGAGATGGCGGTCTACCTGCTCAACCTCTTCACCGACAGCTACGGCACGGACTCCCGGGTCACCAACATCGTGAACACCCGGGAGATCTGGATCGTGCCGACGGTCAACCCGGACGGCAGCGAGTACGACATCGCCACCGGCTCCTACCGCTCCTGGCGCAAGAACCGGCAGCCGAACAGCGGCTCGACGTACGTCGGCACCGACCTGAACCGCAACTGGTCCTACCAGTGGGGCTGCTGCGGCGGCTCGTCCGGCTCGACCTCGTCGGAGACCTACCGGGGCCCGTCGGCGTTCTCCGCGCCGGAGACGGCGGCGCTGCGCAACTTCGTCAACAGCCGGGTCGTCGGCGGCACGCAGCAGATCAAGGCGAACATCGACTTCCACACGTACTCAGAGCTGGTGCTCTGGCCGTTCGGCTACACGTACAACAACACCGGCACCGGGATGACCGCCGACCAGTACAACACCTTCGCCACGCTGGGCCAGCAGATGGCGAACACCAACGGCTACACCCCGCAGCAGTCCAGCGACCTCTACATCACCGACGGGGACAGCATCGACTGGATGTGGGGCCAGCACGGCATCTGGGCGTACACCTTCGAGATGTACCCCGGCTCGGCGACCGGCGGCGGCTTCTACCCGCCCGACGAGGTGATCCCCGCCCAGACCTCGCGGAACCGGGAGGCGGTCCTGCTGCTCAGCGAGTACGCCGACTGCCCGTACCGGGCGATCGGCAAGCAGGCGCAGTACTGCGGCGGTGGCGGCGGCACCACGGTCTGGTCGGACACCTTCGAGACGGCCACCGGCTGGACCATCAACCCGAACGGCACCGACACCGCGACCGTCGGGGCGTGGGAGCGGGGCGCCGCCCAGGCGACCACCTCCAGCGGGGCGAAGCAACTCGCCCCGTACGCCGGCGCCAACGACCTCGTCACCGGCCCGCTGGCCGGCGCGGCGGCCGGTGACTACGACCTCGACGGCGGCGTGACCAGCGCCCGGTCGCCGGCGGTGACCCTGCCGTCGAGCGGCACGCTGACCCTCTCCCTCGCCTGGTACCTGGCCCACGGCTCGAACGCCTCGTCGGCCGACTACCTGCGGGTGAGCGTGGTGCACAACGGCGGCACCACGGCCCTGTTCACCCAGTCCGGGGCGGCCACCAACCGCAACGGCGCCTGGGCGGTGGCGAACGCCAACCTCACCCCGTATGCCGGTCAGTCCGTGCGGATCCTGGTCGAGGCGGCGGACGCCTCGGGCGCGAGCCTGGTCGAGGCGGCTGTGGACAACGTCACCATCACCAGTTCCTGACCCGGTGGGGCCCCGCTCCGCCCCCGGCGGGGCCCCACCACCGGCCAGCAGACGTCGATCCAGGGCATATCGCTGCCGTTGGCGATCAACGAGCGCCGATGCGCCCTGGATCGACGAGGCACGTCCGGGGCGTGCGCTACCGTTCTACCGACCACGCGCAGCGAAGCCGGTGCGACACCGGCGCTGTCCCGCAACTGTGATGTCCCGCCACCCCGGCCGCGCCGGAGCGTGACGGGGACGAGCCAGGTCGCCTGCGTCCGTGGTCGCGACACGCGCTCTCGAGGAAGGGCGCCTCGCGGACGGGCGCCCCGCTCCCTGTCGGCGAAGCACCACGCTCCTCGACCGACAGGAGGACCCGTGCTCAGACGTACCCCCCGGCTCTTCGCCGCGACCCTCGCGGTGGCCGCGCTCGCCCTCGGCGCGTGCGCCGAGAAGAGCTCCGACGACACCCCCGCCGCCGGCGCCAGTTCGGCCGGCGCCGCCTTCCCGGTCACCGTCGGCAAGCTCACGCTCGACAAGCGGCCCGAGAAGATCGTCTCGCTCTCCCCGACGGCCACCGAGATGCTCTTCGCCATCGGCGCCGGCAAGCAGGTGACCGCCGTCGACGACAACTCGAACTACCCGGCGGACGCGCCGAAGACCGACCTCTCCGGCTTCTCCCCGAACGCTGAGGCGATCGCCGGCAAGAGCCCCGACCTGGTGGTGATCTCGGACGACCGCAACAAGATCGTCGAGCAGCTGACCACGCTGAAGATCCCGGTCTACCTCACCCCGGCGGCGACCACGCTGGACGACTCGTACCGGCAGATCACCGACCTGGGCGCGCTCACCGGCCACGCCACCGAGGCGGCCGACGTGACCAAGCGGATGAAGGACGACATCGCCAAGCTGGTCGCCGACCTGCCGAAGCGCTCCGAGAAGCTGACCTACTTCCACGAGCTGGGCCCGGAGCTCTACACGGCCACCAGCAAGACCTTCATCGGCTCGCTCTACACGATGGTGGGCCTGGAGAACATCGCCGACGCGTCCGACGCCGACGGCAAGCAGGGCGGCTACCCGCAGCTCTCCCAGGAGGTCATCGTCAAGGCCGACCCGGACTTCGTCTTCCTCGCCGACACCAAGTGCTGCAAGCAGAGCGCGGAGACGGTCAAGGCGCGCGGCGGCTGGGCCGGCGTCACCGCCGTCAAGAACAACCAGATCGTCGCCCTCGACGACGACGTCGCCTCCCGCTGGGGGCCCCGCGTGGTGGAGCTGCTCCGCGTGATCGTCGACGCGACCGCCAAGGTCCCCGCGTGACCCGCACCCGTCCATGAGCCGTCCGCTCGCGAAGGCACCGCCCGCCCGGCCGGCCGGGACGCTCCCCGCGTCCCGGCCCGCCGGGCTGCGGCCCCGCTGGCTCGTCGCCGGGATCGCCGCGGTGCTGGTCGCGCTGGTCGCCGGGGTGTCCCTCGGCCCGGTCAGCCTGCCGCCGGGCAGCGTCGCGGCCGAGCTGCTCAACCTCATCCCCGGGGTACGCGTCGACAGCGGGCTGACCGAGCGGGAGATCGCCATCGTCACCGAGCTGCGGCTGCCCCGGGTGGTGCTCGGGCTGCTGGTCGGCGGGCTGCTGGCCCTGGCCGGCGGCTGCTACCAGGGCGTGTTCCGCAACCCGCTGGCCGACCCGTACCTGCTCGGCGTGGCGGCCGGGGCCGGGCTCGCGGTCACCGCGGTGATCACCCTCGGCGCCGGGGCGGGCGGCGCGCTGACCGGGCTGCCGCTCACCATCCCGCTGGCCGCGTTCGTCGGCGCGCTCGGCGCGGTGGCGATGACGTACCTGCTGGGCGCCTCCGGCGGGCGCGGCCGCTCCACCGCCACGCTGATCCTCGCCGGGGTGGCCGTCTCCGCGTTCCTCTCGGCCGGGCAGACCTACCTGCTGCAACGCAACTCCGACAGCATCCAGCAGGTCTACTCCTGGCTGCTCGGGCGGCTCGCCACCGCCGGCTGGCACGACGTGCGGCTGGTGCTCCCGTACTTCCTCCTCACCGCCCTGGTGGTGCTGCTGCACCGGCGAGAGCTCGACGTGCTCTCCGTCGGCGACGACGAGGCCGCGAGCCTCGGGCTGCACCCGCAGCGGTCCCGCTACCTGCTCATCGCCGCCGCCTCGCTCGGCACCGCCGCCGCCGTCTCCGCGTCCGGCCTGATCGGCTTCGTCGGGATCATCGTGCCGCACACCGTCCGGCTGCTCGCCGGGTCGAGCTACCGGGTGATCCTGCCGCTCTCGCTCCTCTTCGGCGGCGCCTTCCTGGCCCTGACCGACGTGGTGGCCCGCACCGCCGCCGCCCCGTCGGAGATCCCGATCGGCGTGGTCACCGCGCTGCTCGGCGGCCCGTTCTTCGTCCTGGTGCTGCGTACCTCCCGCCGGGTGCTCGGGTGAGCGCGGCACGGGTGCCGGCCGCGCAGCCGGCCGGGGGCGGAGGCCGCGCGCGGGCCTCGCAGGCGGCGGCCGAGGATGCTCCGACGACCGTGCCCGCCGTCGAGGTGCGCGACCTGCACGTGCGCCTGGACGGCACCCCGATCCTGGCCGGCGTGGACCTGACCGTGGCCCCGGGCGAGTGGGTCACCGTGATCGGCCCGAACGGCGCCGGGAAGTCGACCCTGCTGCGCGCCGTCGGCGGCCTGCTGCCCGCGCCGGGCGCCGTCTCGCTCTTCGGTACGCCGAGCGAGGCGCTGCGCCGCCGCGACCGCGCCCGGGTGGTCGCCACGGTGGCGCAGTCCCCGGTCGTGCCGGCCGGCATGTCGGTCTTCGACTACGTGCTGCTGGGCCGCACCCCCTTCATCGCGCCACTGGGCCGGGAGTCCGCCGCCGACCTGGCCGCCGCGCACGAGGTGCTCGACGGGCTGGACCTGACCGGGTTCCACGACCGGGAGCTGGCCACCCTGTCCGGCGGCGAGCGGCAGCGGGTCTTCCTGGCCCGCGCGCTGGCCCAGGGCGCGACCCTGCTGCTGCTGGACGAGCCGATCAGCGCCCTGGACATCGGCCACCAGCAGGAGGTGCTGGAGCTGGTCGACCGGCTGCGCCGCGAGCACGGCCTGACCGTGCTCGCCACCATGCACGACCTCTCCATCGCCGGCGAGTACGCCGACCGCATGGTGCTGCTGGCCGACGGCCGGGTGGTGGCCGCCGGCACCCCCCGCGAGGTGCTCACCGAGCAGCTTCTCGCCACCTGGTACCGCGCCACCGTCCGCGTCATCCCCGGCGACCACGGCCCCCTGGTCGTCCCCGTCCGCCCCCGCCCCCGCTCCTGACCCCCGCCCGGTTCTGCTGCGTCGATCATGCAGTTGTGGCGCCCCATGAAAGGCGCGAATCAGGGCGGTCCGCCCACCACAACTGCATGATCGACGGGGGTCAGGGGCGGGTCAGGACGTTGAAGAGGGCGCCGTGGGGGTCGCGGAGGGCGGCGAAGCGGCCCGCCGGGGTGGTCTGCGGCGGGACCAGGATGCTGCCGCCGAGTTCGGCGGCGCGGGCCGCCGCCGCGTCGGCGTCGGCCACCGCGAAGTACACCGACCAGTACGCGGGCGTGTCCGCGGGGAACCCGTCGCCGAGCGGCGGCACCATGCCGGCCACGATCCGGGTGCCGAGCCGCCAGCCGGTGTACGTGACCGGGCCCGCCCGCTGGTCGTCCGGGTGCCAGCCGAAGACCAGCTCGTAGAAGACCTTCGCGCCCTCCGGATCCGGGGTGACCAGCTCCGTCCAGGTGAGCGCCCCCGGGATGTCGAAGACCTCCGCCCCGGGCATCGCCATCGGCTGCCAGACGCTGAACGTCGCCCCGGCGGGGTCGGCGAAGACCGCCATCCGTCCCTGGTCGAAGACCTCGAACGGGGGCACCACGACCTGCCCGCCGGCCCGCTCGACCCGGCCGGCCACCAGGTCCGCGTCGTCGGTCGCCAGGTACGTCGACCAGATCGGCACCTGCTCGGGCACGGCCGGCGGGCCCGCGCCCGCCACCGCCCGCCCGCCGAGCAGGAAGACCGTGTAGCCGCCCGCCGCGGGCTCCGGGTCGATCCGGCCGGTCCAGCCGAACAGTTCGGGGTAGAACCGCCGCGCTTCGGCGAGGCCCGGGGTGGCGAGGTCGGCCCAGCAGGGTGTGCCCGGCGGGACGGTGCTCACGTCGACCCCTCTCGGCGGGGGACGGCCACGGCGGCACGCCCCTGCCGGAATCGTGGCACCGACCCGCCGCGCCCCGGGGCGGATCGGACGAAACGTCAGCTGAACCGTCGACCCGGCGCGCCGGGCAGGTCGCCGGTCAGCCCAGCGGCGCGGGCAGCGGTCGCGCGTGCAGCACGGCCAGGCGGGAGACCGCGCGGGTGAGCACCACGTAGAGCCGGTGCAGGCCGCGCGGCTCGGCGGCCACGATCGCCGCCGGCTCGACGACGATGACGTGGTCGTACTCCAGTCCCTTGACCAGGGTCGCGGGCACCACCGTGACGCGCGCCGCGGCGGCCGGCTCGTCGACGGTCGCGGTGTCGACGCCGGCGGCGTCCAGCGCCGCCCGCAGCCCGCCCACAGCGTCGTCGGCGGCGATCACCGCCACCGAGCCGTCGAACGTCAGCGCCGCGCGCACCTCGGCCACCGTCGCGGCGGCCAGGTCGTCGACCGTACGCACGTCGAGCGCGCCGTCGCGGCGCAGCGACTCGGCCGGGGGCACGTCGACGGCGAGCGCCGGCAGCAGCCGGTTGGCGAACGCCACCACGGCGGCGGGCACCCGGAAGCCGACCGTCAGCGGGACCACGACGGCGTCCGGCTTGCCGAGGTGGCGCAGGGACTCCCGCCAGTCGGCGGCGGCCCACGGGGCGGTGCCCTGGGCCAGGTCGCCGAGGAGGGTGATCGACCCGTGTTCGCTGCGCCGGGCGATGACCCGGCACTGCATCGGGGAGAGGTCCTGCGCCTCGTCGACGACGACGTGTCCGAAGCCGCCCGGCCGCTCGATCAGCCCGGCCGCCTCGTCGATCAGCACGGCGTCGGCCGCCGTCCACCTCGTGGCCTTCGGCGACCGTCCGAGCTTCGTTCCGGTCGGGGCCGGGCGGCGCGCCGGGCGCGGGGCGTCCGCCGCGCCGGCTGCGGTCGTCGGGTCGGGCGTTCCGTCGGGGCCGGCGATCCCGCGCAGCCGCGCCTGCTCCTCGGCGCTGAGCAGCCCGTCCGCCGCCGCGGCGAGCCGCTGCGGGTCGGTGAGCAGGGCGTGCACCAGTCCCTCCGGGGTGAGCGCCGGCCAGACCGCGTCGAGGAAGGCGGTGACCGGCGTGGACTTGCCCATCCGGCGCAGCCAGGCGTCGCTCGGGGACTCGGCGCGGCGCGCCTCGGCCTGCCGTTGCAGCAGCGACACCACCCGGGCCCGGACGCGCTCGCGCCCCGTGGCGTACGGCAGCCGCTCCCGGCGGGTCTCCTCGACGACCCGGTGCAGCGGGTCCAGCCCGATCCGCCAGCGGAACGAGCCGTCCGAGACCATGATCGGCTCGGTCGCCTCGCCGATGTGCGCGTCGACCGCCCGGCGCAGCACCTCGGCCGTCCGGGCGTCGTGCTTGATCGCGGCCACCGCCGGGTCGTCGACGGCCCGCACCGGCACCCGGCCGACCAGGTCCTCCACCGTGGCCTGCTCTACCTCGACCTCGCCGAGCGCCGGCAGCACCGCCGCGATGTACGACAGGAAGGCCCGGTTCGGTCCCACGATCAGCACCCCGGACCGGCGCAGCCGCTCCCGGTGCAGGTAGAGCAGGTACGCCGCCCGGTGCAGGCCGACGGCCGTCTTGCCGGTGCCCGGCGCGCCCTGCACGCAGATCGAGTCGGCGAGGTCGGCCCGGACCAGCTCGTCCTGCTCCGGCTGGATGGTGGCGACGATGTCGCGCATCGGCCCGACGCGCGGCCGTTCGATCTCGGCGGTCAGGATCCGGCTGGTCGTGCCGAGTTCCTCGCCCCGGTCGAGGCGCTCGTCCTCGAAGCTGGTCAGCATCCCGTTGCTGAACCCGAAGCGGCGCCGCACCGCCACGCCCTGCGGGTCACGCGCGCTCGCCCGGTAGAACGACCGCGAGACCGGGGCCCGCCAGTCCAGCACCAGCGGCTCGCCCCGGTCGTCGGTGACGTGCCGCCGGCCGACGTGGTACCGCCGCCCGGCGTGGTCCGTGTGCCACCCGTCGGGTTCGTCGCCGGGGCCGGCGGGCGGGGCCCCGGCCGCCGGGCCGAAGTCGAGGCGGCCGAAGAAGAGCGGCGTGGTGGGGTCGTCGGCGAGTTCGGCGACCCGGCGGGCCAGGGTGCGCCCGAGCGTCTCGGCCGCGTACGCGTCGCCGGCCACCTGGTCGCCGGTGGAGAAGAGGGCCCGGGCGCGTTCCCGCATCTGGGCGAGGGCGGCCCGGGAGATGGCGAGGTGCTCGCGTTCGGCGGCGAGGTCGGCGTCCAAATCGAGATCGAGGTCGGTCACGGTGCATCCCGTCGGGTCAGCTGCCGGTCGCTCGCGTGTCCGGCGGGCGGATGGGCCGGCCCCCCGGCGCGGGACGTCCGATGCGGTGGTCACCTCACCCTGGCCGTCAAGCGACCTGACAGCCTACGCGCCGGGCGCGCGACGCTCCACCGAATTTCGACCCTGGCGCCGCCGGCCCCCGGTGCCGACCGGCCGCCGACCCATGGCGGGCGGGCGACCAGGAATCATGGACGCATGACGGAGGCGCGTTCCGAACAGCGCCGGATCACGATCAGCGACCCGCAGGTGATGCGGGCGCTGGCCCATCCGGCCCGAATCGCGATCATGGAACACCTGGGCGTGGTGGAGGGCGGCGCGACCGCCACCGAGTGCGCGGAGGTCGCCGGGTTGTCGCCGAGCGCGACCAGCTACCACCTCCGGGCGCTGGCGAGGTCGGGCCTGGTGGAGCAGGCGCCGAGCCGGGGGGACGCGCGCGAGCGGCTGTGGCGCCCGGTCGGCCAGGGGCTGATGGTCGACGCGGGGCGCTCCGCCGGCCCGGAGGCGCGTGCGGCCGAGCAGGCGCTGGTGGAGGCGCACGCGGCCCGGGACATGGAGCGGACCCGGGACTGGCTGCGCCGCGCCGACGACGAGCCCGCCGAGTGGTACGAGGTCGCGCTGTTCAGCGACACGCTGCTGCTGCTCACCGCCGACGAGCTGGCCGGGCTGAACGAGGCGGTGAGCGCGCTGTTCGAGCCGTACCGGCAGCGGAACCGCCAGGCGGACCCGCCGGCCGGGGCGCGCACGGTGGCGGTGCAGTACCGGGCGGTGCCGCTGGCGTAGGGGGTTGATTCGATCAGTTGTGAAGGATTATTTTCGAAGTATGTCCTTCACAACTGCCGGTTCGCGCTGGTCCGACGTCTGGCTCGCCGCCACCGCGCGGGGCGTCTCGATGTGCGGCGACTTCCTCGCCGCCACCGCCCTGGCGCTCGCCCTCCAGGCCGCCGGCGCCAGCGGCATCGCCGTGTCCGGCCTGCTGCTGGCGGCCACCCTGCCGCTGGTGGTGCTCGCCCCGCTCACCGGACGGCTCGCCGACCGGGCGGACAGCCGGACGCTGCTGGTCGCCGCCGGCCTGGGCCAGGCCGCCGTCTGCGCCCTGCTGGCCTTCGCCGACGACCCCGCCCTGATCATCGGGCTCGTCGCGCTGCTCGCCTGCGGGCTGGCCGTGACCCAGCCCTGCCTGGCGGCGCTGCTGCCGGCGATGGTGCGCCCCGGCGACCTGCCCCGGGCGAGCGCGATCAGCCAGACGGCCGTCACCCTGGGCACGCTCGGCGGCCCGGTGCTCGCCGGGCTGCTGGTCGGGCAGTTCGGCACCCGCGTACCTCTGCTCATCGACGCCGGGAGCTACCTCGCGTTGGTGGTCGCGGGCCTGCTGCTGCGTACCCGCAGGGGCGGCCGGTGGGCCGCGACCACGCCCGCGTCCGGGGCGGAACGGGCCCCGGCGTGGCGGCTGCGCCGCGACCCGCTGCTGCTGGCCGTCGTCCTCAGCACGGCCGCGGTCATCACCGCCGTCGGCGGCATCAACGTGGTCGAGGTCTTCTTCATCCGGGAGACCCTCGGCGGCTCGCCCACCGTGTACGGGCTGGTCGGCGCCGCCTGGATGGCGGGGATGCTGCCCGGCAGCTGGCTCTGCGCCCGGCTGGCCCACCGGCTCACCGACGACGGCGCCCTGGTGTACGGGGTGCTCGCGACGCTCGGCGGAATCTCCCTGACGGTGATCGTCGCCGCCGCCGTACCCACGGCCGCGCTGCTGGTCCCGCTCTGGCTGGTCGCGGGCGCGGCGAACGGCGGGGAGAACGTCTTCGCCAACCTGCTCACCGCCCGGCGGGTGCCGGAGGCGTCGCGCGGCCGGGCGTACGCCGCCTACGGCGCGGCGGTGCAGGGCGGCTCGATGGGCGGCTACCTGATCGGGGGCGCCATGCTGGCGCTGCTGTCGCCGCGGCCCCTGATCGCGGCAGCCGGTGCGGCCGGCCTGCTGGTCGTGGCGGCCTTCGTGCCGGCCGTCGCCCGGTCCGTCCGGCGCGTCCGGGCGGGCGGGACCGCGTCCGGATCGTCGGCGGCCGGATCCGCGCCGGCCGGATCGTCGGCCGCCGCACCGGCTGAGGTGGCCGGCGCGCGGGCCGAGGGGCGGGGCGGCGACCCGGCGGCGGATGCGGGGTTGGCCACTCCCACCCCGGCCCACTGAGCCCTCGCCCGGCGGCGGGGATACGGTCGGGGGCATGGCTGAGCACGTCGCACGCCCCCGGGTCGGGCACATCCAGTTCCTGAACTGCCTGCCGATCTACTGGGGGCTGATGCGCTCCGGCGCCCTGATCGACGTCGACCTGCACAAGGACTCCCCGGACCGGCTCAGCGCCGCGCTGGTCGCCGGTGACCTGGACATCGGCCCGATCTCCCACGTGGAGTACCTGCGTCACGCCGACGAGCTGCTGCTCCTGCCCGACCTGGCGGTCGGCAGCGACGGCCCGGTGCTGTCCGTCAACGTCGTCTCCACCCGTCCGCTGGCCGAGCTCGACCACGGCAAGGTGGCGCTGGGCTCGACCTCGCGGACCGGCGTGCTGCTGGCCCAGTTGCTGCTCGGCGAGCGGTACGGGGTGAACCCGGAGTACTTCCGCTGCCCGCCCGACCTGACCCAGATGCTGCTGGAGGCCGACGCCGGGGTGCTGATCGGCGACGTGGCGCTGCGCGCCCTCTACGAGGCGCCGAGGCGTGGGCTGGAGGTCACCGACCTCGGGCAGGCGTGGCGGGAGTGGACGGGCCTGCCGATGGTCTTCGCCGTCTGGGCGGTACGCCGTGACTTCGCCACCGCCCACCCGGGCCTGGTCAAGGAGGTGCACGAGGCGTTCCTGCGCTCCCGGGACCTCTGCCTGGCCGAACTGGACCAGGTGGCCGAGGCGGCCGCGCGCTGGGAGCCGTTCGACGCGGCGACCCTGGCGACGTACTTCCGGGCGCTGGACTTCTCCCTCGGCGAGCGCCAGGTGGCCGGGCTGCGCGAGTTCGCGCGTCGCGCTGCCGACATCGGCGCCGCCCCGCCCCTGCCCGCCTCCGGCCCGGCCTTCTTCATGGGCTGAGCCCCCTGACCGACCGGGCGGGGGCCGGGTCTAGGTGGTGGGGCGGAGGAGGGCCTCGGTGATCTTCTGGCAGTTCTTCATGCCGTACTCGTAGCCCTTGCCGATCGGGTAGCGGACCATCACGCCCATCGTCCAGGTGTCGCCGATGGCGAGGCAGTTGATGTGCATCTCCTGCTCCCGCGTCCGGTCGATCCAGCCGTTCTTGATGGCGATGGTCTTGCGCTCCGCGGCCGGGAACGCCTTGCGGATGCCGAAGTCGCCGGCGCCCCGGACCAGCCGCATCTCGTCGACCAGCCACTTGGTCCACTTCGGCCCGGCGGCGCGGCCGTCGGCGATGCAGGCGCCCATCCGGGCGGTGTCCCGGGGGGAGAGCGCGGTGCGGCTCCAGCCGCCGTCGGCGGCGACCTTGCTGTCGGTCAGGTCGCACAGGGAGATCAGCCGCCTGATCGCGGCGGACCGGCCGACCGTGTTGTAGAACTGCTCGGCCCGGGTGTTGTCGCTGTCCCGGATGATCTTCGTGGCGTCGGCGAGCTTTGCGTCGCTCGGGGTCTGGCCGGCGTCGTCTGCCCGGCGCAGGTAGTCGGCCACGATCCAGGCCTTGATCAGCGACGCGGTGGTGCTGGTCTCGTCCATGTTGTCCGAGCCGATGATCTCGCCGTTGCGGCGGTCGAGGACGCTCCAGGAGTACCAGCCCTCGATGTCCAGGTCGAGGTCCTTCGCCTGGAACGGCAGCGGCTCCGGCGTGGGGCTCGGCGTCGGCGACGGCCGCGAGCTGCGGTCGCTCGGGGCTCCGGTGGCGCGCTCGGCGGGGCCGGCGGGGGTGCCCCACTCGGCGGCGGCGCGGGACTCGAACGGCGAGCCCGGCAGCAGCCGCAGCGAGACGAGCACCAGGCCGATGAGGACCACCGCGATGGCGATGAGCTTGCCGGGGGAGGCGTCGGCGGGCTCGCCGGCCCGGCGCTGTCGCGTCATCAGAGCTTCCCGGCGGGCTGCTGCGGCACCTTGAGGGCGGCGCCCGGCTGCGGGGTCACGAGCTGGCTGGCGACCGAGGCGCAGACCTGCGCGCCGTAGTCGAGGCCGCTCTTCTGCGGGTAGCGGAGCATCACCGCGAGGCTCCACCTGTCGGTGACCGCGAGGCAGTTCACGTGCCAGTTGCCGTCGTAGTTGAGTGGGGTCCAGCCGTTCTTCATGCTGACCGGGCCCTGGCTGCGGATCGACTGGGGGAGACCGTCGATGATGCCCCAGCGGCCACCGCCCGACCGGGCCTTCTGGTCCTTGGCGGCCGTGCTGCCCCTGACCTTGCTCATCTCGTCCAGCAGGAGCTTCGTCCACTTGGGGCCGGCGGCCGTGCCGTCGGCGATGCAGTCGCCGAGCCGGACGGCGTCGCGCGGGGACATCCGGGTGAAGCTCCACCAGCCCACGTAACCCGGCACGTTGCCCGGCTTGGTGTCGGTGAGCTCGCAGGTGCTGATCATCCGCTTGATCGTCGCGGCCCGGCCCACCGCGCCGTAGAGGGCGTTGGCGGCGTCGTCGTTGCTGTCCCGGATGGCGGTGGTGATCTGCTTCTTCCGCTCGGCCGGAAGCGGCTCGTCGCCGAGCTGGCGGAGGTAGTCCGCCGCGAACCAGGACTTGATCATCGACTCGGTGGAGCTGGTCGAGGCCAGGTTCTTCGACCCGGAGATCTCGCCGCTCTCCCGGTCCATCAGGGCCCACGAGAAGAACTCGCCCTTGAAGTCCACCGCCACCGGGCCAGCGGCCAGGGTCGGTGGCGGGGGTGGGGTGGGCGCGGGGGCCGCGACGCTCCCGCCGCCGCTTCCGCCGCTCGCGGCGTCGTCGCCGGCGAGTCGGGCGTACGCGGCCGGAACGAGCAGGCCGCCACCGAGGAGGACCGCCACGACGGCGAGCACCAGGGTCACGCGGGATCGCATGAGTGGGTGAGCTCCAGAGGTCAGGGCCGGGGGGACCGGCTGGTTGTCGGACGGATCGGCGGCTCGCCGAGGGCCGGGGGATCCGCCCTCCGTGTTGCTCGGGGCGATCGTCGGCAGCCGATCGGTGTGACGGGGGAAGTCTACGTGCGGATCGGCGGTGCGCCAGAACCCGACACCTGGCAACTTGCCATGTAGGCGGGATATCGGGCCGCTATGCGGCTGTTGAGAGGATTCACCTTTCCATAGTGAGCCAAGTCATAGTTTAGGCGGCTACCCCCAGTCACCGCCCCGTGCCGAAAGTGTCTCCGGAAACCTGTTACACCCTCTGGTGTCCCCATAGGCAAGCTGTAACACTTGACCCCATGTATGGCAACGACTTCTCCGCCGAGGACGCACCCGGCGGCGGCCTGCTCGGCGAGGTCGAGGCGGCGGAGGCGGCCCTGCGGGAGGCCGCCGAGCGTGGCCGCCGCAGCGGCGCCCCCGGCCCGGACGAGGACCTCGAGGCCTACTTCGCCGAGGTCATCGACGCCGACCAGAAGATCGAGCCGCGCGACTGGATGCCCGAGGCGTACCGCAAGACGCTGATCCGGCAGATCGCGCAGCACGCGCACTCCGAGATCATCGGCATGCAGCCGGAGGGCAACTGGATCAGCCGCGCCCCGTCGCTCAAGCGCAAGGCGATCCTGCTGGCCAAGGTCCAGGACGAGGCCGGTCACGGCCTCTACCTCTACGCCGCCGCCGAGACCCTCGGGATCAGCCGGGACGAGCTGGTCGAGCTGCTGCTGAACGGCGGGCAGAAGTACAGCTCGATCTTCAACTACCCCACCCTGACCTGGGCCGACGTGGGCGCGATCGGCTGGCTGGTGGACGGTGCCGCCATCGTCAACCAGGTGCCGCTCTGCCGCTGCTCCTACGGGCCGTACGCGCGGGCGATGATCCGGGTCTGCAAGGAGGAGTCGTTCCACCAGCGGCAGGGCTACGAGATCCTGCACACGCTGGCGCACGGCACCCCCGCCCAGAAGGCGATGGCGCAGGACGCCCTCGACCGCTGGTGGTACCCGTCGCTGGCGATGTTCGGCCCGCCGGACACCGACTCCACCCACTCGACGCAGTCCATGGCCTGGAAGATCAAGCGCTTCTCGAACGACGAGCTGCGCCAGCGCTTCGTGGACATGTGCGTGCAGCAGGCCGAGATCCTCGGCCTGACCATTCCGGATCCGGCCCTGCGCTGGAACGAGTCCCGGCAGTCGTACGACTTCACCCAGCCCGACTACGACGAGCTGATGCGGGTCATCAAGGGCAACGGTCCGTGCAACCGGCAGCGGATGGAGCACCGCCGCCGCGCCCACGACGACGGCGCCTGGGTGCGTGAGGCCGCTGCGGCGTACGCCGCCAAGCGGGTGGAGAAGAAGGAGAAGGTGGCCGCGTGAGTAGGGAATCCTCGCCGCTGTGGGAGGTCTTCGTGCGGGCGCGGCGCGGGCTGTCGCACACCCACGTCGGCAGCCTGCACGCCCCCGACGCGGAGCTGGCCCTGCGCAACGCGCGGGACCTCTACACCCGCCGCCAGGAGGGCGTCTCCATCTGGGTGGTGCCGGCGGGCGCGATCACCGCGTCCAGCCCCGACGAGAAGGACGCGTTCTTCGACCCGGCGGCCGACAAGGTCTACCGCCACCCCACCTTCTACGACGTGCCGGACGGGGTGGCCCACCTGTGAGCGAGCGCAGCGAGCGAACCATCCGGCTCAGCACCGGGGCGCGTCACGCCGCCGAGCGGAGCGAGGTGGCGGCGTGACCGGCCCCTTCGACTTCGCCCTCGCCCTCGGCGACGACGCGCTCGTCGCGGCGCAGCGGCTGGCCGAGTGGACCACCCGCGCGCCGGAGATGGAAGAGGACATCGCGCTGGCCAACATCGCCCTCGACCAGCTCGGCGCGGCCCGGCTCCTGCTGTCGTACGCGGGCGAGCTGGAGGGCGCCGGCCGGGACGAGGACGCGCTGGCGTTCCTCCGCGACGACCGTGAGTTCCGCAACTGCCTGCTGGTGGAGCAGCCCAACGGCGACTTCGCGGTCACCATGGCGAAGCTGTTCTTCCTAGCGGCCTACCAGCTCCCGCTCTACACCGCGCTGGCCGGGTGCGCCGACGAGCGGCTGGCGGCGATCGGCGCCAAGGCCCGCAAGGAGTCGGCCTACCACCTCGACCACGGCTCGCTGTGGGTGCGGCGGCTCGGCGACGGCACCGAGGAGTCGCACCGGCGCATGCAGTCGGCGGTCGACCAGGTCTGGCCGTACGTGCACGAGCTGTTCGCCCCGGACCCGGCGGCGCCGGTCGACCCGGCCACCCTGCGGGCCGACTTCGACGCCACCGTCGCCGCCGTGCTCGACGAGGCCACGCTGACCCGGCCGGAGTCCGGCTGGGCACCGGCCGGCGGGCGGGACGGCGTGCACACCGAGCACCTGTCCTACCTGCTCGCCGAGATGCAGGTGCTGCACCGCGCCCACCCCGGGGCCAACTGGTGAGCGCGAACGGGGGGCGGCACCGGTGAGCGCGAGGAGTGCAGCGCAGCGGAGCCCCGCAGTCGCGAACGGAAGGCGGCACCGGTGACTCCGCGGGAGGCCGTGGCGGCGGTGGTGGACCCGGAGATCCGGGTCGTCACCATCGACGACCTCGGCATCCTGCGGGCGGTCGACGAGGACCCGGCCACCGGCCGGGTGGTCGTGACCATCACCCCCACCTACACCGGCTGCCCGGCGATGGACGTGATCCGCGCCGACATCCGGCGGGCGCTGGCCGCCGCCGGGCATCCCGACGCCGACGTGCGGACCGTCTACAGCCCGGCGTGGAGCACCGACTGGATCTCCGACGCCGGCCGGGCCAGGCTCGCCGCCGCCGGCATCGCGCCGCCGGCGCCTGTACGCGCCGGCAACGTGGTGCCGCTGACCCTCGCCGTCCGCTGCCCACGCTGCGGCTCGCCCGACACCGAGCAGGTCAGCCGCTTCGGCTCGACCGCGTGCAAGGCACTGTGGCGGTGCCGCTCCTGCCGTGAACCCTTCGACCACCTGAAGGCGCTGTGACTGTCACGATCACCCGCCCGGTCCGTCGCCGGCCGGTCTTCCACCCGCTCTCCGTCGCCGCCGTCGACCGGCTCACCGGCGACGCCGTGGCGGTCACCTTCGCCGTGCCCGAGGAGCTGCGGGAGACGTTCGCGTTCTCCGCCGGCCAGCACCTCACCGTCCGGCGCCCCGGCGCCGCCGGCGAGGACGTGCGGCGGTCGTACTCCATCTGCTCCACGCCCGACGACCTGGCCCGGCACGGCCGGCTGCGGATCGGCGTGCGGGAGATCCCCGGCGGCGCGTTCTCCGCGTTCGCCTGCGGCGCGCTGCGCGGCGGCGACACGATCGAGGTGCTGCCGCCGCTCGGGCACTTCACCACGGCCTTCGCGCCGGACCGGGTCCGCCACTACGGCGCGGTGGTCGCCGGCTCGGGCATCACCCCGGTGCTCGCGCTGGTCGCGACGGCGCTCGCCGTCGAGCCGGCCAGCACGTTCACGCTGGTGTACGGCAACCGCACGGCGAACACGGTGATGTTCGCCGAGGAGCTGGCCGACCTGAAGGACCGGTGGCCGACCCGGCTGCACCTGGTGCACGTGCTCTCCCGGGAGCAGGGCGAGTCGCCGCTGCTCTCCGGTCGGATCGACGCCGACCGGCTGGGCCGGCTGCTGGACACCATCGTCCCCGGCGACGCCGTCGACGAGTGGTTCCTCTGCGGCCCGTACGACATGGTGGTGGACGCCCGGGAGGTGCTCGCCGCGCGTGGCGTGCCGGAGTCGGCGGTGCACACGGAGCTGTTCCACGTCGCCGAGGCCCCGGCCCCGCCGCGGCGCCCGGCCGACGAGCCCGGGGGCGGCGCCGAGGTGACGATCCTGCTGGACGGCCGATCGTCGCGCTTCACGATGAGGCGCGACGAGCGGGTGCTGGACGCGGCGCTCAAGGTGCGCGGCGAGCTGCCCTACGCCTGCAAGGGCGGGGTCTGCTCGACCTGCAAGGCCAAGGTGGTCGACGGCGCGGTCACGATGGCCCGCAACTACGCGCTGGAGCCGGACGAGGTGGCCGCTGGCTACGTCCTCACCTGCCAGGCCAGCCCGACCACCGACCGGCTCACGGTCGACTACGACGCCTGACCGGTCTGCCCGCCGGGCGGCGGGGCGGAGCCGGTCGGTGGGGTCGGCGCTGGCACCGCGTCGACGCCGCCGACCCCGCCCTGCCGGTGCTCAGCTCGGCGCCCCGACCCGGTGCCCGGCCGCCGGGCGGGGCCTGTGGCGTGGTCGACAGGAGTCCGGCGAGGCCGGCCGGGGAGGGGGCGACGTAGGCTCGGGGGGTGAGTGTGAGCCGGGAGATCGACGACATCCTGCAGCGTGGCGCGGACGGCGGGCGGATCACGCCCGAGGAGGCCCTGCTGCTCTACACCGAGGCGCCGTTCCACGCCCTGGGCGAGGCTGCCGACGCGGTGCGCCGACGGCGCTACCCGGACAACATCGTCACGTACCTGATCGACCGCAACATCAACTACACCAACGTCTGCGTGACGGCGTGCAAGTTCTGCGCGTTCTACCGGGCCCCCAAGCACAAGGAGGGCTGGACCCACCCGACCGAGGAGATCCTGCGCCGCTGCGGCGAGGCGGTCGAGCTGGGCGCCACCCAGGTCATGCTCCAGGGCGGCCACCACCCCGACTACGGCGTGGAGTACTACGAGGAGCTGTTCTCCTCGGTCAAGAAGGCCTACCCGCAGCTGGCGATCCACTCGATCGGCCCCAGCGAGATCCTGCACATGGCCAAGGTCTCCGGCGTCAGCCTGGACGAGGCCATCGCCCGGATCAAGGCGGCCGGGCTGGACTCGATCGCCGGCGCCGGCGCCGAGATGCTGCCCGCCCGGCCGCGTACGGCGATCGCGCCGCTGAAGGAGTCGGGCGAGCGCTGGTTGGAGGTCATGGAGCTGGCGCACCGGCAGGGCGTCGAGTCGACCGCCACCATGATGATGGGGACGGGCGAGACCGCCGCCGAGCGGATCGAGCACCTGCGGATGATCCGCGACGTGCAGGACCGCACGAAGGGCTTCCGGGCGTTCATCCCGTGGACGTACCAGCCGGAGAACAACCACCTCAAGGGCCGGACCCAGGCCACCACCCTGGAGTACCTGCGGCTGGTCGCCGTGGCCCGGCTCTTCTTCGAGACGGTGCCGCACCTGCAGGCGTCCTGGCTGACCACCGGCAAGGACGTCGGGCAGCTCGCCCTGCACATGGGCGTGGACGACCTCGGCTCGATCATGCTGGAGGAGAACGTCATCTCCTCCGCCGGCGCGCGGCACCGCTCCAACCTGCACGAGCTGATCGGCATGATCCGCTCGGCGGACCGGATCCCCGCCCAGCGCGACACCCTCTACAACCGGCTGGCCGTGCACCGGACCCCGGCCGACGATCCGACCGACGAGCGGGTGGTCTCGCACTTCTCCTCGATCGCCATGCCGGGCGGCGGCGCCGGAAAGGCCCTGCCGCTGGTCGACGCCCACTGAGCGGCGCGTCGGCGGCCACCCGCGCGACCCCGACACCCCACCGTCGTCCGACGGTGGGGTGTCGTCGTACGCGGGCCGCTGTGGACGGTGGGCGCACGGAGCGTGACCGTCGGCGGCTTCGCCGGCTGACCGATCGGGTGAATTCCCGTGGGCCGTTGATCTCGATTAGGTTGCCATTCGGGGCCGGTGCCGGGGCGGCGGGGGCAGCAAGACATATCAATCCGGGCATTCCTTAAGCGATTCTTAGCCACGCTGTTCAACGCGCCCGACCTGCGGGGTGGCGAGCGTGATCGCTTACCGCTAACGTCCCCGGCCGTACCTTTCCTTCACCCCAACGGGGGGAACTCTTCCATGATCTTCCGTAACCGTTCGCTGGCGCGTATCGGCGCCGGCGCGCTGCTCGCCTCCGGCGCGTTGACCGCTTTCGGTAGCCCGGCCCACGCCGCAGGCACGGAGACGGATCTCGCGATCGAGGTGGCCGGCACGCGGGTCGCCGCCAACGCGCAGGGCAAGTTCGCCTACGCCAAGGTGACCAACACGGGCAAGAACACCCCGAGCGAACTGGCCGTGCGGGTGGACGTGTCCAAGGTCGACTTCGACAAGGTCGCCGCCGTGCCGGCCGTCGAGGACGGCTGCGACGTGGAGCTCGTCGGGGAGAAGCCGACCGCGTTCATCTGCTACGCGACCGAGAAGGGCCTGCCGGGCCCGGGCGAGACCACCGACCTGCCGATCGTCCTGTTCAAGTTCGAGGCCGAGGGCACCTACAAGGCCCCGCTCTCCTTCAAGCTCATCTCGAAGGACGACACCAACGCGGCGAACAACACCAAGACCGCCACGCTGGACTTCTCGGACGCCAGCGGGCCGGACCTCTCGGTCGTCGCCGAGGACGTCAAGCAGGCCGTGAAGATCGTCGACGGCAACCCGGTCTACTCCGGCGACCTGCACGCGGGCGGCCGTTCGGCGCTGACCTACTTCATCAGCAACCAGGGTGACGAGGCCGCCGCCGGTCTCAAGATCAGCGTCAAGCTGCCCAAGGGCGTGACCCCGACCGAGGTGGAGCAGGGCTGCGAGTACGCGGCCGACAAGTCCACCTTCACCTGCACCTACGCCAACTTCGGGCTGATCCCGCAGGACGAGGACACCAACCCCGAGGACAAGGTGTACTCGGCCTACGGCTTCTACCACCTGTTCGACGTGGCGGCGGGCGTGAAGCCGGGCGCGCTCAAGGGCGGTCTGGTCAGCGTCGAGCCGATCGGGTCCGCGCCCGGCCAGCTGCGGACCAATGCCGTCAACCTGCCGGAGAACGTCACCGGCCTGCAGGCCAAGGACGTGGACGCCACCGACAACTCCGACGGCTACGCGGTGATCGTCGCGGCCAAGGGCGGCACGGGCGGCGGCGGTGACGACGACGGCGGCCTGCCGGTGACCGGCGCGCAGACCACCCTCATCGGCGGCATCGGCGGCGCGGTGCTGGTCGCGGGTGCGGTCATGTTCATGGTGGCGCGGCGGCGCCGGGTCGTCCTGGTGACCCCGGGCGACGAGAAGCCGACGGCCTGACGGTCGTCCTCCATCGACCCGCGAGGGTCGTTCACATAACGCACGGCAGCGGGGGCGGGATGGGTGACCATCCCGCCCCCGCTGTGTGTCTCCTCCGTCCGTCCGGACCGGCCGGACGGAGGAACACGATCTCCCTGCTGGCGCGTCGCATCGACGTTCGATAACGTCCGCCCCGGTTCCGCAACCATCCGTTTCTTCCCTGACCCCACGGGGGACCGATGACCCTGTTCCATCGCTCGGCCCTGGCCCGCGCCGGCGCCGTGGCACTCCTCGCGGCGGGCGGCCTGACCGCCGTCGCGGTTCCCGCCCACGCCGCCGACGGGCCGGACCTCGCCGTGGTCCCGATCAGCACCCAGCTCGCGAAGGGTGTCGACGCGGCCCGGAGCAAGCCGTTCAAGTTCACCGTCACCAATGCCGGCACGACCACGGCGGAGAACGTCTCGTACCGGGTGAACACCCGGGAGCTCAAGGAGAGGCGGGTCGGCTTCGTGGTGCCCGAGGGCTGCCACGTCATCGAGGACTATCTCTACCAGTGCTCCCTCGGCGACCTGCCCGCCGGGACCAGCAAGGACTTCGGCGTCCCGCTGTTCAGCGCGGGCGGCCGGGGCGACGGCGGCGTGCTGGTCGTGACGCTCGTCACCAGCAAGGGTGAGGAGGCCGTCGAGGTGCCGGTCACCGTGACGAAGCCGGGCTACGACCTCACCGCCTGGGTGCAGGACGTCCAGGGCAACGTCGTGGTCAACGGCGCGGTGGCCGACGAGCCGGACCTGAGGCCGGCGCGCCGGGGCGAGACCATCCCGCTGGACTGGGCGGTCTACAACGACGGCAGCCGGCCCGCGACCGGCGTCTTCTACGGCATCACCCTCCCGGCGGGCGTGAGCTTCGTGACGCTGCCGCAGGGCTGCGTCACGCAGGTGTACCTCGGCAAGGAGCAGGCGTTCTGCGAGGACGCCGGAGCGATCGTCCGCCGGGGGCAGTACTACACCGCCGACGTCACGGTGAAGGTCGGCGACGACGTCACCGAGCCGGTGCTGCGGGAGGGCGACCTCTTCGCGTACGGGCTGGACGTCGCCGAGGGCGAGCCGGAGGAGGAGCCGCAGGTGGCCGGCCCGGCACAGCGGAAGGCCTTCTCCGAGGTCGACGCGCTGGACAACCACACGGTCTTCGAGGCCTTCGTCGACCTGTCCGCGCAGCCGAGCCCGACGCCGACGCCGACCGGGGAGCCGACGCCGACGCCGACCGTGGCGCCGACGGTCACCCCGACGGCCACCCCGACGGGCGGGCCCACGGCGGTCCCGACCACGACCCCGGGCACCGGCGGCGGTGGCGGTGCCGGCGGCGGGCTGCCGGTGACCGGCGTGCAGGCCGGCCTGATCGGCGGCATCGGCGTGGCCGTGCTGCTGGCCGGCGGCGCGCTGCTGCTGGTCTCCCGGCGGCGCAGGGTCGTCCTGGTGGCGCCCGGCGACGAGAAGTCGACCGACTGACGCACGGCCGCACAGGGGCGGGGTGGGCGACCATCCCGCCCCTGTGGCGTACCCGGCCCCTGTGGCGGGTCGGGCCACCGCGTCCCTGTGACGTACCCGGCTGCGGTCGACCCACCAGCCGCCGGCGCGGGCGGGGCTGGCAGAGTGGAGGGGTGAGCCGTACCCCGCAGGGCCAGCGCGCCAGCCTGGACAAGCAGCCGCACGAGGTCGCCGCGATGTTCGACGGCGTGGCGGCTCGCTACGACCTGACCAACACCGTTCTCTCCTTCGGGCAGGACCGCCTCTGGCGGCGGGCCACCCGGACCGCGCTCGACCTGCGGCCGGGTGAGCGGGTGCTCGACGTGGGCGCGGGCACCGGCGTCTCCACCGAGGAACTGGCCCAGTCGGGTGCGTACGCGGTGGGCGCGGACCTGTCCCTCGGCATGCTGCGCGTCGGCAAGCGGACCCGCCCCGAGGTGCCGCTGCTGGCGGGGGACGCGTTGAAGCTGCCCTTCGCCGACGCCAGCTTCGACGCGGTGACCATCTCGTTCGCGCTGCGCAACGTGAACGACACCGACGCCGCCCTGCGGGAGCTGGCCCGGGTCACCAGGCCGGGCGGCCGGCTGGTGGTGTGCGAGTTCAGCACCCCGGTGAACCCGGCGTTCCGCACGGTCTACCTGTCGTACCTGATGCGTTCGCTGCCGAGCGTGGCCCGCGCCGTCTCCAGCAACCCCGACGCGTACGTCTACCTGGCCGAGTCGATCCGGGCGTGGCCCGACCAGCCGGCCCTGGCCGCGCGGATCGGCGCGGCGGGCTGGGGCAGGGTGGCCTGGCGCAACCTGACCGGCGGGATCGCGGCGCTGCACCGCGCGGTCCGCGCCTAGGCTGATCTGGCCCCATTCTCGCAAGTATCCCTTTTTGCTCCACTTTGTTCCGTAAGCTCGCCTCCATGACGGGACGACACCAGGCGGTCGGCGCGGAGGCCACCGACGACGCGACCGAACTCATCGCCCAGCTCAAGGAGTTGGCCGGCGCGGATCCCGCCGACGTCCGTCAGGTGGTGGCCGAGGTGCTGGCCGCCCTGGACCGCGCCGCCGGCGGCGCGCTGCGCGAGCACCTGCCGGAGACGATCCGGCACGACGCCGGCCTGGACCCGGCCACCTCCGCCCGGCACTGACGGCCGCCGGCGACCGGCCCCCGACCTCGGCCGACGTGTCTCCGGCAAGTTAGGTACCCCTGATCCGGCGTGGTCATGACGTCGGTCATAGACTCCCACCGTCTGGCTTGTGAAGCATTTCACGAGCATGCGGGAGGAGGCGCGGGATGGCCGCGGTGGAACAGGACGCCGACGTGATCGTCGTGGGCGCCGGTCCCGGTGGGTCGGCTACCGCATACCACCTGGCTCGGCACGGCGTACGGGTGCTGCTGCTCGAGAAGACCGAGTTCCCCCGGGAGAAGGTCTGCGGCGACGGGCTGACCCCGCGCGCGGTGCGGCAGCTGATCCGGATGGGCGTGGACACCTCCCCCGAGGCGGGCTGGCTGCACAACCGGGGCCTGCGGGTCATCGGCGGCGGCGTCCGGCTGGAGCTGGACTGGCCCGACCTCGCGAGCTTCCCCAACTACGGCCTGGTGCGCACCCGGCTCGACTTCGACGACCTGCTCGCCCGGCGCGCCGTCGAGTCGGGCGCCGAGCTGCGCACCGGCGTGAACGTGACCGGCCCGGTGCTGGGCCCGGACGGCCGGGTGACCGGCGTCGAGGCGGAGGTCGGCCCGGGCAAGGAGCCCGCCACCTTCCACGCGCCCCTGGTCGTCGCGGCCGACGGGGTCTCCGGCCGCTTCCCGCTCGCCCTCGGGCTGGCCAAGCGCGAGGACCGGCCGATCGGCGTCGCCGTCCGCCGCTACTACCGCTCGCCGGCCAGGCACGACGACAACTACCTGGAGTCCTGGCTGGAGCTGCGCAGCAAGGACAGCGGCGACAACCTGCTGCCCGGGTACGGCTGGATCTTCGGGCTGGGCGACGGCCGGGTCAACGTCGGCCTCGGCGTGCTCAACTCCTCGTCCGCGTTCGGCAAGACCAACTACCGTCGGCTGCTCACCGACTGGCTGGCCAACACGCCCGCCGACTGGGGCATGACCGACGAGGCGAACGCGGAGGGCCCGATCCTCGGCGCCGCCCTCCCCATGGGCTTCAACCGGGTGCCGCACTACACCCGTGGCGTGATGCTCGTCGGTGACTCCGGTGGCATGGTCAACCCGTTCAACGGCGAGGGCATCGCGTACGCGATGGAGTCCGGCGAGCTGGCCGCGGAGGTCGCCGTGCAGGCGCTCGCGCGCCCCGTCGGCGCGGACCGGGAGCGCGCCCTCGCGGCGTACTCGACGGAGCTGAAGGCCCGCTTCGGCGGCTACTACCGGCTCGGCGGCATCTTCGTAAAGCTCATCGGCCGGCCCGAGATCATGCGGATGGCCACGAAGCACGGCATGCCGCACCCGATGCTGATGCGCTTCGTGCTCAAGCTGCTGGCCAACCTGACCGACCCCCGGGACGGGGACGCGATGGACCGCGTCATCAACGCGATGACGAGAGTGGCGCCGGCCGTGTAGCGCGCGAGAAGTGGGCTTGCGAGCCCCGCGGTCGCCAACGAAGGCAGGCTCGTGTGACGGCCCCGTCCACGGTCGGCGACGACCGCGGGCGCGGACAAGGGAGATCGACCCCCGCCGACAACCGTCGCGGGGGACGTGAATAGTGTGATTTTTGACAAGGACCAGGGGCAGGGAAGGACGAGCAGGAGAAAACGATGTCGCTCTCGCCTTACGCACCGATCATCGGGTTGTTCGCCCTCGCCGCGGGGTTCGCGCTGTTCTCCGTGGGCGCTGCCCGCTTCGCCGGTCCCCGGCGCTACAACAAGGCCAAGCTCGAGGCGTACGAGTGCGGCATCGAGCCCAGCCCGCAGCCGGTCGGCGGCGGCCGGTTCCCGATCAAGTTCTACCTGACGGCGATGCTCTTCATCGTCTTCGACATCGAGATCATCTTCCTCTACCCCTGGGCGGTCTCGTTCGACGCCCTGCCGATCTTCGGCTTCGTGGAGATGGTCCTGTTCATCGTCGCGGTCTTCGTCGCCTACGCCTACGTCTGGCGGCGCGGCGGCCTGGACTGGGACTGAGGGAGGAACCTCAGATGGGTATCGAGGAGAAGCTTCCCGCCGGTGTCCTGCTCACCTCGGTGGAGAAGCTGGTCAACTGGTCGCGGAAGACGTCGGTCTGGGGGGCCACCTTCGGCCTGGCCTGCTGCGCCATCGAGATGATGGCCGCCGGCGGTCCGCACTACGACATGGGCCGCTGGGGCATGGAGGTCTTCCGGGCCTCGCCGCGGCAGGCCGACCTGATGATCGTGGCCGGCCGGGTGAGCCAGAAGATGGCCCCGGTGCTGCGCCAGATCTACGACCAGATGGCGGAGCCCCGCTGGGTCATCTCCATGGGCGTCTGCGCCAGCAGCGGCGGCATGTTCAACAACTACGCCATCGTGCAGGGCGTCGACCACATCGTCCCGGTCGACATGTACCTGCCCGGCTGCCCGCCCCGGCCCGAAATGCTCATCGACGCGGTCCTCAAGCTGCGCGAGAAGATCGGGCACGAGCCGCTCGGCCCGAACGGCCGCAAGATGCTCGAGGCGCGCCAGGCCCGCGGCGACGTCCCGGTCGTCCCCTACGGCTCGATGCCGTCGTCGTACCGCAGCGACAAGGCCCGGCGGGCCGAGTGGACCAAGGCGGTCCGTGAGGGTCGCGAGGAGCAGCTGCGGATCGAGAACTGGATGAAGGCCCAGAACCACCTTCAGCACGGGGGTGTCCAGAAGTGACCGCGCCTCAGGACAGGAAAGACGACGGCGGCGTGCCGGTACCGGTCACGCCGGCCGGCGCCAGCAGCACCGCACCCGCCGAGTACCCCCCGGCCAGCCCGGCCGGCCGGGGCATGTTCGGCAACCAGGGCACCGGGGATGTGTCCGGCTTCGGCGGCCTCGTCCGCCAGCGCCGGACGATCGAAGACGCGCCCCGGCCGTACGGGGGCTACTTCGACGAGGTCCGCGACGCGCTGGAGGAGGCGTACCCGCCCTTCGCCGACGCCGTCGAGAAGGTCGTGGTCGACCGGGGCGAGCTGACCCTGCACATCCGCCCGGAGCGGATCGCCGAGGTCTGCCAGGTGATGCGCGACGACATGGCGCTCCGTTTCGAGCTCTGCTCCTCGGTGTCGGGGGTCGACTACCTCGGCGCCGACGCCCGCCGCCTGCACGTCGTCTACCAGCTCACCTCGATGACCTACCGCCGCACGGTGCGGCTGGAAGCCGCGGTCTCCGCCGAGGACCCGCATCTGCCGAGCGTCACGTCGGTCTACCCGACGGCCGACTGGCAGGAGCGCGAGGCGTACGACATGTTCGGCATCGTCTTCGACGGTCACCCCAACCTGACCCGGATCCTCATGCCGGACGACTGGGAGGGGCACCCGCAGCGCAAGGACTACCCCCTCGGCGGCGTGCCCGTCGAGTACAAGGGCGCTGAGATCCCGCCGCCGGACCGGAGGAGGTCCTACCAGTGACCACGTCGAACTACGCCGCCGAGCGCGACACCACCGAGGGCAGGGTCTTCACCGTCACCGGTGGCGACTGGGACAGCGTCGTCTCGGGGACCGACCCGATCAACGACGAGCGGATCGTCGTCAACATGGGTCCGCAGCACCCGTCGACGCACGGCGTGCTCCGGCTGGTCCTGGAGCTGGAGGGCGAGACGGTCCGCGAGGCCCGCTCGGTCGTCGGCTACCTGCACACCGGCATCGAGAAGAACCTCGAATACCGCAACTGGGTCCAGGGCAGCACCTTCGTGACCCGGATGGACTACCTCTCCCCGATCTTCAACGAGACGGGGTACGCGCTGGCGGTGGAGAAGCTGCTCGGGATCTCCGACCAGATCACCGAGCGGGCGAACACCATCCGGGTCCTGATGATGGAGCTGAACCGGATCTCGTCGCACCTGGTCTGGGTGGCCACCACCGCCATGGAGCTGGGCGCGATCAACATGATGCTCTACGGCTTCCGCGAGCGTGAGTACATCCTGGAGATCTTCGAGATCATCACCGGCCTGCGGATGAACCACGCGTACGTCCGGCCGGGCGGCGTCGCCCAGGACGTGCCGGACGAGGCGATCGTCAAGATCCGCGAGTTCCTGAAGCTGCTGCCGAAGAGGCTCAAGGAGTACGAGAACCTCCTCTCCGGGCAGCCCATCTGGCTCGAGCGGACGAAGAACGTCGCGGTGCTCGACGTGACGGGCTGCGTCGCGCTCGGCGTGACCGGCCCGGTGCTGCGCTCCGCCGGCCTGGCCTGGGACCTGCGCAAGACCATGCCGTACTGCGGCTACGAGACGTACGAGTTCGACGTGCCGACGCACACCGACGGCGACGTGTGGGGCCGCTACGTGGTCCGCCTCGCCGAGATCCGGGAGTCGCTCAAGCTCGTCGAGCAGGCGTTGGACCGGCTCAAGCCGGGCCCGGTGATGGTGGCCGACAAGAAGATCGCCTGGCCGGCGCAGCTCGCCATCGGCGTCGACGGCATGGGTAACTCGCTGGAGCACGTCGCGAAGATCATGGGTCAGTCGATGGAGTCGCTGATCCACCACTTCAAGCTCGTCACCGAGGGTTTCCGGGTGCCGCCGGGTCAGGTCTACGTCGGCATCGAGTCGCCCCGCGGCGAGCTGGGCGTGCACGCCGTCTCCGACGGTGGCACCAGGCCGTACCGGGTGCACTACCGGGAGCCGAGCTTCGTCAACCTCCAGGCCCTCCCGGCGATGGCCGAGGGCGGCCTGATCGCCGACGTGATCGCCGGTGGGGCTTCGCTGGACCCCGTGATGGGTGGTTGTGACCGATGAGTGTTTTCACTGACGAGACCCGCGAGCGGGCACGGGAGATCATCGCCCGCTACCCGGCCGACCGGTCGCGGTCGGCGCTGCTGCCGCTGCTGCACCTCGTGCAGGCCGAGGAGGGCTACGTCTCGCCGGCCGGCGTGGCGTTCTGCGCCGAGGTGCTGGGCCTGAACAAGGCCCAGGTCGGGGCGGTCGCCACCTTCTACACCATGTACAAGCGCCGGCCGACCGGCGACTACCTGGTGAGCGTCTGCACCAACACGATGTGCAACGTGCTCGGTGGCCAGGAGGTCTACGACACCCTCGCCGAGCACCTCGGCGTGGGGCACGACGAGACCACCGCCGATGGGAAGATCACCCTGGAGCACGCCGAGTGCCTGGCGGCGTGCGACTACGGCCCGGTGATGACCGTCAACTACGACTTCTTCGACGGGGTGGACCCGCAGACCGCGCGCGGCGTGGTCGACGAGCTGCGTGCCGGTGGCCGGCCGATGCCGACCCGGGGCGCCCGGCTCTGCACCCTCAAGGAGATGGCGGTGCAGCTCGCCGGCTTCGCCGACGAGCGGGAGGGCGCGGTCGCCGACGGCGGGCCGGGGGAGCCCACCCTGCGGGGGCTGCGGCTGGCGCAGGAGCACGGCATCTCGGTGCCGGGCTTCGACCCGAACACCCCGATCCGGAGCAAGGCCGAGGCCGACAAGGCCGCCGCCGAGGCGAAGGCCAGGAGCGAGGCCGCCGCGAAGCCGGAGCCGGCCAGGGCTGTCCCGGCCGCGAGCGGCAACGGCGCCGGGCCCGCCACGGGTACCACCGGCAACGCGGGCACCGGCGCGCCGGCCCCCGCCGCCGAGGCGGCCGGCAGCACCACCCGGGACGTGAAGGCGCCGGACGACAAGTCGCCCGAGGTGCGGGCCGCCGAGACCCGGCAGCCCGACGCGGCGACCGCCGTGCCGGACGCGCCCGGCACCAAGGTTCCGGTGGACCCCACGCCGCCGGCTCCCCGCGACGCGCAGGAGGCGGAGGCCGCCGGCGCGGCGGCCAACGCGCCGGCCGGCGACGGCAAGCCCGCCGGCGACGAGGCCGGGGCGCAGGAGCGCAACCTCAAGGAAGCCGAGGCGGGCACCGGTGGCGCCGGCTCCGCCGTCGCGAGCGAGACGGGGGTCCAGAAGTGACCACTCCCCGGCCGGAGACCCTGGCCAAGCTGACGCCGGTACTCACCAAGCGCTGGCTGTCGCCGGACGCCTGGCGGATCGGCACCTACGAGAAGCTCGACGGCTACGCGGCCCTGCGCAAGGCGCTCAAGGCGCACCCGGACGACCTGATCCAGCTGATCAAGGACTCCGGCCTGCGCGGTCGCGGCGGCGCAGGCTTCCCGACCGGTCTCAAGTGGGGGTTCATCCCGCAGGGCGACGGCAAGCCGCACTACCTCGTGGTCAACGCCGACGAGGGCGAGCCGGGCACCTGCAAGGACCTCCCGCTGATGACGCACGACCCGCACGCGCTCGTCGAGGGCGTGATCATCGCGTCGTACGCGATCCGGGCCAACCGCGCCTACATCTACATCCGGGGCGAGGCGGTGCACGCCGCGCGCCGGCTGCGCAACGCCGTGCGGGAGGCGACCGCCAAGGGCTACCTCGGCCGGAACATCCTCGGCTCCGGGTTCGACCTGGAGCTGGTGGTGCACTCGGGCGCCGGGGCGTACATCTGCGGCGAGGAGACCGCGCTGCTGGACTCGCTGGAGGGCTTCCGGGGCCAGCCCCGGCTGCGCCCGCCGTTCCCGGCGACCCACGGCCTGTACGCGAGCCCGACGGTGGTCAACAACGTCGGCACCATCGCCAGCGTGCCGTACATCGTGCTGGGCGGCGCCGACTGGTGGAAGACCATGGGCACGGAGAAGTCGTCCGGCCCGATGATCTACTCGCTCTCCGGTCGGATCGCCAACCCCGGCCAGTTCGAGTGCACGATGGGCGTCACCCTGCGGGAGCTGATCGAGCTGGCCGGCGGCATGCAGCCCGGCCACAACCTGAGGTTCTGGACGCCGGGTGGCTCGTCGACGCCGCTGCTCACCGCAGAGCACCTGGACGTGCCGCTGGACTTCGAGGGGGTGGCGGCGGCCGGCTCGATCCTCGGCACCACGGCCACTCAGATCTTCTCCGACCAGGACTGCCCGGTCTACGCGACCTACCGGTGGCTGGAGTTCTACCACCATGAGTCGTGCGGCAAGTGCACCCCGTGCCGCGAGGGCAACTACTGGATGGTCCGGGTCTACCGGCGGATCCTCGCCGGTCAGGGCACCCACGAGGACCTGGACACCCTGCTGGACACCTGCGACAACATCCTCGGCCGCTCGTTCTGCGGTCTGGGTGACGGTGCGACCAGCTCGGTGACCTCGTCGCTGAAGTACTTCAAGCAGGACTACCTCGACTACATCGAGGGACGTACCGCGCCGAAGCTGTCGGACAAGCAGCTGGTGGGAGCCCACTAATGACCGACGTAGCGAAGCAGACCGAGACCGTCACGCTCACCATCGACGGCGTCGAGGTCACCGCCCCCAAGGGGGCGCTCCTGATCCGGGTCGCCGAGCAGTTGGGCACCGAGATCCCCCGGTTCTGCGACCACCCGCTGCTGGCCCCGGCCGGCGCGTGCCGGCAGTGCCTGGTCGAGGTGGAGGGGCAGCGCAAGCCCGTCGCCTCCTGCACCCAGACCGTCGCCGACGGCATGGTGGTGCGTACCCAGCTCACCTCTCCGGTCGCCAAGAAGGCGCAGGAGGGGGTCATGGAGCTGCTGCTGCTCAACCACCCGCTCGACTGCCCGATGTGCGACAAGGGCGGCGAGTGCCCGCTGCAGAACCAGGCGATGTCCACCGGGCGCGCCGACTCGCGGTTCCACGAGCACAAGCGGGAGTACCCGAAGCCGCTGCCGATCAGCACGCAGGTGCTGCTCGACCGCGAGCGCTGCGTGCTCTGCCAGCGCTGCACCCGGTTCTCCGAGGAGATCGCCGGCGACAAGTTCATCGACCTGATGGGCCGGTCGTCCGCCGAGGAGATCAACATCTACCGGGACGAGGACTACGGCGTGGACGCGGGCTGCCCCGGCCACGCCGACGCCGCGGCCGAATCCGGCGACGTGCCCTTCAACTCGTACTTCTCCGGGAACACGGTGCAGATCTGCCCGGTCGGCGCGCTGACCGGCACCCAGTACCGGTTCCGGGCCCGGCCGTTCGACCTGGTCTCCTCCCCGAGCGTCTGCGAGCACTGCTCGGCCGGGTGCGCCCAGCGCACCGACTGGCGGCGGGGCAAGGCGCTGCGCCGGCTGGCCGGCGACGACCCGGCGGTGAACGAGGAGTGGAACTGCGACAAGGGGCGGTGGGGCTTCCAGTACACCCGCGCCTTCGACCGGCTCACCACCCCGCTGGTCCGCGACCCGCAGACCGGCGAGCTGCGTGAGGCGGCGTGGAGCGAGGCGCTGGCCGTCGCCGCCGAGGGGCTGCGCGCGGCGCGGGACGGCGGGCGGGGCACGGCGGTGCTCACCGGCGGTCGGCTGACCGTCGAGGACGCCTACGCGTACGCGAAGTTCGCCCGGGTCGCGCTGAACACCAACGACATCGACTTCCGGGCCCGGCCGGTCTCCCGCGAGGAGACCGACTTCCTGGCCAGCTCGGTGGCCGGGGTCACCGACGTGACCTACGCCGACGTGGAGAAGGCGCCGGCCGTGGTGCTGGTCGGGCTGGAGCCGGAGGAGGAATGCCCGATCCTCTTCCTGCGGCTGCGCAAGGCGTACCTGAAGAAGAAGCTGACGGTGTACGCGATCGCGCCGTTCGCCACCCGCGGCCTGGAGAAGCTCGGGGCCAAGCTGGCCCGGGTGGTGCCGGGCGAGGAGGCGACCGTGCTCGCCGAGCACGCGACGGTCGCCGAGGCGCTCAGCGCCGAGGGCGCGATCCTGATCGTCGGCGAGCGGCTGGCCAGCGTGCCGGGCGGTCTCTCCGCGGCGGCCGACGTGGCCCGGCGTACTGGCGCGAAGCTGGCCTGGGTGCCGCGGCGCGCGGGTGACCGCGGCGCGGTCGACGCGGGCTGCCTGCCCAACCTGCTGCCCGGCGGCCGCGTGGTCAACGAGCCGGCCGCCCGGGCCGAGCTGGGCGAGGCGTGGGACATCCCGGCCGGGGTGATCCCGAGCCAGGCCGGCCGGGACACCGACGGCATCCTCGCCGCCGCCGCCGGCGGCCAGCTCGGCGCGCTGGTGGTGGCCGGGGTCGACCCGGCCGACCTGGCCGACCCGCGGCTGGCCGAGGCGGCCCTGGACGAGGTGCCGTTCCTGGTCAGCCTGGAGCTGCGGATGAGCGCGGTGGCCCGCCGGGCCGACGTGGTCTTCCCCGTCGCCCCGGTGGCCGAGAAGGCCGGCAGCTTCCTGGACTGGGAGGGCCGGCTGCGCCCCTTCGATGCGGTGCTGCGCACCGCCGCGATGACCGACGGCCGCGTGCTGGACGCGCTCGCCGCGCAGCTCGACGTGCAGCTCGGCACCGGTGACGTGATCAGCGTCCGCCGCGAGCTGGGTGCGCTGCCGCGGACCCGCACCGAGCGCCCCGCCGCCCCGTCGGTGGAGCCGGTCGCGGTGCGCGAGCCGGGTGCCGGTGAGGCGGTGCTCGCCACCTGGCACCAGCTGATCGACCTGGGCAGCCTCACCGACGGCGACGAGCACCTCGCCGGCACCGCCCGCCCGCCGGTGGTCCGGCTGGGCAAGGGCACCGCCGAGGCGCTCGGCGTGGCCGACGGCGACCCGGTGACGGTGGGCACCGACCGGGGGGCGCTGACCCTGCCGGCGGCGATCACCGAGATGCCGGACGGCGTCGTCTGGCTGCCGACCAACTCGCCCGGCGCGACCGTGCGACGCAGCCTCGGCGCGACGTCCGGAGCGGTCGTGCGGATCTCCGCCGCCGCGGTCGCCGCCGACGCGGCCGACCGCCCGGGCCCGCTCCTCAACGCAGGGGGTGTACACCAGTGAACGCGGTCTACCTGGCCCAGGACCCGACGCTGGCCGACTTCGGCCGGGACCCGTGGTGGCTGGTCCTCATCAAGATCGTCTTTGCCTTCGCCTTCGGCCTGGTCGCCACGCTGCTCGGCGTCTGGTTCGAGCGGCGGGTCGTGGGCCGCATGGCGGTGCGGCCCGGCCCCAACCAGGCCGGCCCGTTCGGTCTGCTGCAGACCCTCGCCGACGGTCTGAAGATGGCCTTCAAGGAGGACATCCTGCCGAAGGGGGCCGACAAGGTCGTCTTCTTCTTCGCCCCGACCATCTCGGTGATCTGCGCGGTCACCTCGCTGTCGGTGGTGCCGTTCGGCCCGATGGTGAGCATCTTCGGCCACTGGACGCCGTTGCAGGTCACCGACGTGCCGGTGGCGGTGCTGGTGCTGCTGGCCTGCTCGTCGATGGGCATCTACGGCATCGTGCTCGGCGGGTGGGCCTCCGGCTCGACCTACCCGCTGCTCGGCGGCCTGCGCTCCACCGCCCAGATGATCTCGTACGAGGTCGCCATGGGCCTGAGCATCGTGGCGGTCTTCATGACCGCCGGCACGATGTCGACCAGCGGGATCGTCGCCGCCCAGGGCGAGGGCACCCGGCTGAGCATCGCGGGCCTCGAGATCCCGGCCCCCGGCTGGTACGCGATTCTGCTGCTGCCGAGCTTCATCATCTTCTTCATCTCCACCGTCGGTGAGACCAACCGCGCGCCGTTCGACCTGCCCGAGGCGGAGTCCGAGCTGGTCGCGGGCTACATGACCGAGTACAGCTCGCTGAAGTTCGCGCTCTACATGCTCAGCGAGTACGTCGCGATGGTCACCATGTCCGCGGTCACCACGACGCTCTTCCTGGGCGGCTGGCGCGCCCCGGCGCCGATCACCACCATCTGGGCCGGCGCCAACTCCGGCTGGTGGCCGATGCTGTGGTTCTTCGCCAAGGTCGTCATGCTGGTCTTCGTCTTCGTCTGGCTGCGGGGCACGCTGCCCCGGCTGCGCTACGACCAGTTCATGCGCTTCGGCTGGAAGGTCCTGCTCCCGATCAACCTGGTCTGGATCCTGGTCCTGGCCGGCCTGCGCTCGATCGAGGACTGGGACTCGCGCAGCAAGCTGATCGCCGTCGGCATCCCCGCCGGCATCCTGCTGCTCGCCACGCTGCTCTGGCCCAGCCGGAAGCCGCAGCCGAAGCCGACGGTCCAGGAGCAGGTCAACGACCGGCCGCACGGCAGCTTCCCGCTGCCCCCGATGGACCTGCAGGTACCACCGAGCCCGCGCACGAGGCGCGTGGTCGCCGAGCGGGAGCCGGCCAACATCGCCGCCGGCCCGGACTCCAGGGAGGTGTGACGTGGGCGCGATCACCGGAACGTTCAAGGGATTCGGTGTCACCTTCTCGCACATGTTCAAGAAGGTCGTCACCACCGACTACCCGTTCAAGCCGCCGGTGTCGGCGCCGCGCTACCACGGGCGGCACATCCTCAACCGGCACCCGGACGGGCTGGAGAAGTGCATCGGCTGCGAGCTGTGCGCCTGGGCCTGCCCGGCGGACGCGATCTACGTCGAGGGCGGCGACAACACCGACGAGCAGCGCTTCTCGCCGGGTGAGCGGTACGCCAGCATCTACCAGATCAACTACGCCCGCTGCATCTTCTGCGGGCTCTGCATCGAGGCCTGCCCGACCCGCTCGCTCACCATGAGCAACGAGTACGAGCTGGCCCGGGACAGCCGGCAGGACCTGATCTTCACGAAGGAGCAGCTGCTCGCGCCGCTGCTGCCGGGCATGGAGCAGCCGCCGCACCCGATGCGGTTGGGCGACAGCGAGAAGGACTACTACGTCGGCGCGCTGACCAACCCGGGCACCTCGGCCGGCGCGGAGCACTCGGCCAACAACCCGGGCCGGTACCAGGTGGAGGAGCACCCCGGTGTGACCTTCCCCGGCGCCGAGCAGCACGCCCAGCGGGCGGCGGCCGCCAAGGGAGACGGAGCATGATCACGCAGACGGTGCTCGCCGCGGCGGGCGGGGTCTCCGGCGGGGAGCAGGTGACCTTCTGGATCCTGGCCCCGCTGGCGCTGATCGGCGCGATCGGGATGGTCGCGGCGCGCAACGCCGTGCACTCGGCCCTCTGGCTGGTGCTCACGATGCTCTGCCTGGGCGTCTTCTACGTGCTCCAGGCGGGGCCGTTCATCGGCATGGTGCAGATCATCGTCTACACCGGCGCGATCATGATGCTCTTCCTCTTCGTGCTGATGCTGGTCGGCCGCGACGCCTCGGACTCGTTGATCGAGACGCTGCGCGGCCAGCGGGTCGCGGCGGCGGTGCTCGGGCTCGGCTTCGCCGGCCTGGTCGGCGGCGGGCTGTGGCGCGCGCTGGACGGCACCACGGCAGTCGGCCTGGAGCAGGCCAACGCCGAGGGCAACGTGCAGGGCATCGCCCGGCTGCTCTTCACCAAGTACGTCTTCGCCTTCGAGCTCACCTCGGCGCTGCTCATCACGGCCGCGGTCGGTGCGATGGTGCTGGCCCACGTCGAGCGGCGCAAGCAGGACAAGATGGACCAGCCGAAGACGATGCGGGCGCGCTTCGCCCCGGGCAACTACCCGGGCCCGAAGCCCGGCCCGGGTGTCTTCGCGACCTCCTCCTCGGTGGCCACCCCGGCCCGTCTGCCCGACGGCCGGCTGACCGAGCGGAGCACCTCGGACATCCTGCCGGTGCGCGAGCTCACCGACCGGGAGACCACGCTGAAGGGGACGGACAAGTGAGCGCGAGGAGTGAGCTTGCGAGCCCCGCAGTCGCGAACGAAAGGTTGGCGCAGCGATGACGCCGGACTACTACCTGGTGCTGGCCGCGGTGCTCTTCACCATCGGCGCGGTCGGTGTGCTCATCCGGCGCAACGCGATCGTGCTGTTCATGTGCGTCGAGCTGATGCTCAACGCGGCCAACCTGACCCTGGTCACCTTCAGCCGGATCAACGGTGACCTCAACGGCCAGATCATGGCGTTCTTCGTGATGGTGGTGGCGGCGGCCGAGGTCGTGGTCGGGCTCGCGATCATCATGGCGATCTTCCGGACCCGGCGCTCCGCGAGCGTCGACGACGCCAACCTGCTGAAGTACTGAGGGGTCCTGCGGTGGGAACGATTCTGACGAACGCCCCGGCTGAGCCGGTGGGCACCGTCGCCTACGCGACGGCGGACGGGCTGCTGGGCAGCGTCTGGCTGCTGGTGGCGATCCCGCTGGTCAGCGCGGCGGTCCTGCTGCTGCTCGGCCGGCGCGCGGACCGCTGGGGGCACTGGCTCGGGGTGGCCGCCATCGGCGCCGCCTTCGTGCTGGGCCTGACCTACTTCTTCCAGCTGCGTGGCCTGGAGAACAAGTCGGTCGAGCTGAGCCTGTGGGACTTCATCACGGTCGGCGACCTGCGGGTGGACTTCGGTCTGCTCTTCGACCCGCTGGCCGCCGTCTTCGTGCTGCTGATCACCGGGGTGGGCTTCCTGATCCACCTCTACGCGGTCGAGTACATGGCGCACGACGCGGGACGTCGGCGGTTCTTCGCCTACTTCAACCTGTTCGTCGCCGCCATGCTGCTGCTGGTGCTCGGCAACAACTACGTGATGCTCTACTTCGGCTGGGAGGGCGTCGGTGTGGCGTCGTACCTGCTGATCTCCTTCTGGTACGAGCGGCCCAGCGCCGCCACCGCCGGCAAGAAGGCGTTCCTGATGAACCGGGTCGGCGACGCCGGCCTGGCGATCGGCATCTTCATCATGTTCGCCACCCTCGGCACCACCCAGTACGACGAGGTCTTCAACGGCGTCGGCTCGCTGACCGCGACCACGGTGCTGGTGCTCGGCCTGCTGCTGCTGCTCGGCGCGACCGGCAAGTCCGGCCAGTTCCCGCTCCAGGCGTGGCTGCCGGACGCGATGGAGGGCCCGACCCCCGTGTCGGCGCTCATCCACGCCGCCACCATGGTCACCGCCGGCGTCTACCTGATCGCCCGGTCGAACCCGATCTTCTCGGCCAACTCCACCCTCCAGCTCGTGGTGGTGAGCGTCGGCGCGCTGACGCTGCTGATCGGCTGCATCATCGGCTCGGCCAAGGACGACATCAAGCGGGTGCTGGCCTGGTCGACGGTCAGCCAGATCGGCTACATGTTCCTCGGCGTGGGCCTCGGCGGCGCGGCGTACGCGCTGGCGATCGTGCACCTGCTGGCGCACGGCTTCTTCAAGGCCAACATGTTCCTCGGCGCCGGCTCGGTCATGCACGGCATGAAGGACCAGGTCGACATCCGCCGCTTCGGCGGGCTGTCGAAGTACATGAAGGTCACCTGGATCACCTTCATGATGGGCTGGCTCGCCATCATCGGCATGTTCCCGTTCTCCGGCTTCTTCTCCAAGGAGCCGATCATCGTGGCCGCGTTCGAGCGGGACGACTGGACGGCCTGGCTCTTCGGCATGGCCGCGCTGCTCGGCGCCGGGCTCACCGCGTTCTACATGACCCGGCTCTTCGTGCTCACCTTCCACGGGCCGAAGCGCTGGACGGAGGACATCGAGCACCCGCACGAGTCGCCGAAGCTGATGACCATCCCGCTGATCCTGCTCGGCGCGGGTTCGGTCGGTGCCGGTTTCCTGCTCGCCACCTCGGTGCCGGACTGGCTGGAGGCCACCGCCGGGCTGGGCGCCCAGGAGGAGGGGCACCACGCGGTGCTCTCGCACACCGTGATCACCGTGCTCTCGCTGCTGGTCACCGTCCTCGGCGCGGGCCTGGCCTGGTTCCTGTTCCGGGGCGGCACGGCCACCGCGCCGCAGCCGGCCGGGGTGCTGGTCACCGCCGCCCGCCGCAACCTCTACACCGACGCGTTCAACGAGGCGGTCTTCGAGAAGCCGGGCATCTTCCTCACCCGGGCACTGGTCTACCTGGACAACCGGGGCGTCGACGGGCTGGTCAACGGCCTCGCGGCAGGGATCGGTGGCGGCTCGGGCCGGCTCCGGCGGCTCCAGACGGGCTTCGTCCGGTCGTACGCCACCTCGATCCTGACCGGCGCGCTGCTGGTCCTGGCGGCGTTCCTGGCCGTCGAGGCGGGGTGGCTGGCGTGATCGACCTCTTCCAGGCGGCCGTCACCGGCGGACCGCGCAGTGACGACGGAGGTAAGGCCGCATAATGTCCGACTTCCCGTTCCTCTCGGTGCTCACCGTGGCACCGCTGGTCGGCGCCCTGGTGGTGGCCTTCCTGCCGCGCAGCCGGCCGGAGCTGGCCAAGCAGGTGGCGCTCGGCTGGTCGCTGCTGGTGCTGGCGCTGTCGGTGGTCATGTGGGTGACCTTCAAGGTCGGCGGTGACCGCTTCCAGTTCCGCGAGTCCTACGCGTGGATCCCGAACTGGGGCGTCAACTTCACCTTCGCCGCCGACGGCATCGCGCTGGTGATGCTGATGCTGATCGCGGTGCTCGTGCCGCTGGTGATCCTGGCGTCCTGGCACGACGCCGAGTCGTCCAAGCGGTCGGTGCCGGTCTACTTCGCCCTGCTGCTCGTCCTCGAGTGCACGATGATCGGCGTCTTCGCCGCCGCCGACGTCTTCCTGTTCTACGTGTTCTTCGAGGTCATGCTGGTGCCGATGTACTTCCTCATCGGCAGCTACGGCGGCCACCAGCGGCAGTACGCGGCGGTGAAGTTCTTCCTCTACTCGCTGGTCGGCGGTCTGTTCATGCTCGCCGCGGTGATCGGCCTCTGGGTCGTCGGCGGGAAGACCTTCGACTGGCAGGCGCTGTCGCAGGTGGACATCTCCACCGGCACGGAGCGCTGGCTGTTCCTCGGCTTCTTCCTCGCGTTCGCGATCAAGGCGCCGTTCTTCCCGTTCCACACCTGGCTGCCGGACGCCGGTGGCGCGGCCCCGGCGGGCGCGGCGGCCCTGCTCGTCGGCGTGCTCGACAAGGTCGGCACCTTCGGCATCCTGCGCTACTGCCTGCCGCTGTTCCCGGACGCGGCCAAGTGGTTCGCCCCGTGGGCGCTGGCCCTGGGGCTGATCGGCATCATCTACGCCGCGCTGCTGGCGGTCGGCCAGAACGACCTGAAGCGGCTGGTGTCGTACACCTCGATCGCGCACTTCGGCTTCATCGGGGTGGGCATCTTCGCCTTCACCACCCAGGCCGGCACCGGCGCGGTGCTCTACATGGTCAACCACGGCCTCGCCACCGGCCTGCTCTTCCTGGTGGTGGGCATGCTCATCGCCCGGCGCGGCTCGGCGCTGATCAGCGACTTCGGTGGCGCCGGCAAGCTGGTGCCGATCCTGGCCGGGGTGCTCTTCTTCGCCGGCCTGGCCTCGCTCGCACTGCCCGGCACCGCGCCGTTCGTCTCCGAGTTCCTGGTGCTGATCGGCACGTTCACGGTCAACAAGCCGGTCGCGGTGATCGCGACGCTCGGCATCATCCTGGCCGCCGCGTACGTGCTGTGGATGGTGCAGCGCACCACCCAGGGCACGCTCAACCCGGCGCTGACCCAGATCGACGGCATGCGGCGTGACCTGAACCTGCGCGAGAAGTTCGTGGTCGCCCCGCTGATCGCCCTGATCCTGTTGCTCGGCTTCTACCCGAAGCCGGTCACCGACGTGATCAACCCGGCCGTGCAGGCGACCATGCAGGACGTCGGCCGAACCGACCCCGCCCCGACCTCGGGCGGCACCGTCCAGGAGGCGGCAAAGTGACCGAGCTGAAACTGCCGTCGATCGACTACGCGGCGCTCGCTCCGACCCTGATCATGCTGGGCGCCGCGCTGCTGGGCGTGCTGGTCGAGGCGTTCGTGCCCCGCCGGCTCCGGCACGTGGTCCAGCTGTCGATGGCCCTGCTGGCGGTGCTCGCCGCGCTGACCATGGTGGTGCTGGCGGCCGACGAGCGGAAGATCACTATCGGCGGGGCGATCGCGGTGGACGGGCCGACGCTCTTCCTCCAGGGCGCGATCCTGGTCCTCGCCGCGATGGCGCTGCTGCTCATCGGCGAGCGCTCGGTGGAGCGGGGCGGGGCGTTCGTCGCCCAGGCCGCGGTCACCGCCGAGTCGGCCGACGACCGGCGGCAGGCCGAGGGCAAGAACGGCCTCACCGAGGTCTACCCGCTGACCACGTTCGCGATCGGCGGCATGCTGATCTTCGTGGCGGCGAACGACCTGCTGACCATGTTCATCGCGCTCGAGGTCTTCTCGCTGCCGCTGTACCTGCTCTGCGCGCTGGCCCGCCGCCGGCGGCTGCTGAGCCAGGAGGCCGCGCTGAAGTACTTCATGCTCGGCGCGTACGCCTCGGCGTTCTTCCTGTTCGGCGTGGCCCTGATCTACGGCTTCACGGCGGGCATCCCGGGCCGGCAGGCGGGTGTCGACTTCGCCACCATCGACGCCGCCGTCGCGGACTCCCCGGCCAGCCCCGTGCTGCTCTTCGCCGGCATGGCGCTGCTCGCCATCGGGCTGCTCTTCAAGGCGGCGGCCGCCCCCTTCCACGTCTGGACGCCGGACGTCTACCAGGGCGCGCCGACCCCGGTCACCGGTCTCATGGCCGCCTGCACCAAGGTCGCCGCGTTCGGCGCCCTGCTGCGGGTGTTCCACGTCGCCTTCGACGGGGCCCGGTGGGACTTCACCCCGGTCCTCGGTGTGGTGGCGGTGCTGACGATGCTGGTCGGCGCGGTGCTGGCGGTCACCCAGACCGACATCAAGCGGCTGCTGGCGTACTCCTCGATCGCCAACGCCGGTTACCTGCTGGTCGGCGTGCTGGCCCCGGGGGCCGACGGCATCTCCGGGACGATGTTCTACCTGGTCGCGTACGGCTTCTCGGTGCTCGCCGCGTTCGCCGTGGTGACCCTGGTGCGCGACGCCGACGGGGAGGCCACCCACCTGTCCCGCTGGGCCGGGCTGGGACGGCGCTCGCCGTTCTACGCCGGTGTCTTCACCTTCATCCTGCTGGCCTTCGCCGGCATCCCGCTGACCAGCGGCTTCACGAGCAAGTTCGCGGTCTTCGGCCCGGCGCTCGACGGCGGGCAGGCGTGGCTGGTGATCGCCGGCGTGCTGACCAGCATGGTGCTGGCCTTCCCGTACCTGCGGGTCGTGGTGATGATGTGGCTCTCCGAGCCCGGCGAGTCGACGCCGACCGTCGCCGTGCCCGGCGGGCTGACCTCGGCCGCGCTGATGATCGGCGTGCTCGCCACGCTGGTGCTCGGTGTGGCGCCCGCGCCGCTGCTCGACCTGGCCACCGGCGCCGCCGAATTTGTCAGATGACCGACGCTGACGCCCGCGGGGGCCGGTACGCCACGGCGTGCCGGCCCCCGCGCCGTATCCCCCGTCCCGGGCAGGTCGGAGGGTGTGGCATGGTTGATGGCGTGGTGAATCCGGCTGGCGAGCGTTCAGGTGCCCCCGGGTCCGGCGGCCGTCGGACCAGGGTGAGCACGAGTCAGTTCGGCGCGCTCGGCCTCTATCTCGCCGACCCCCGCGTCGAGGCGTCCGTGCTGGGCCTGCTGGAGAGCGTCGAGTCCGAGTTGCGGGCGGGCGTGGCCAGCGCCGACCCGTTCGTCACGGAGGCCGCCCGGCACCTCGTGGAGGCCGGCGGCAAGCGGTTCCGGCCGCTGCTGGTGGCGCTGGGCGCGCAGTTCGGCGACCCGACCAACGCGCAGGTCGTGCCGGCCGCGGTGGTGATGGAGCTCACCCACCTCGCGACGCTCTACCACGACGACGTGATGGACGAGGCCGCCGTACGCCGGGGGGCGCCGAGCGCCAACTCCCGGTGGACCAACTCGGTCGCCATCCTCGTCGGCGACTACCTCTTCGCCCGCGCCGCCGACATCGCCGCCGACCTGGGCACCGAGGCCGTACGCCTCCAGGCGCGCACCTTCGCCCGGCTGGTGCACGGCCAGATCGCCGAGACCGTCGGCCCCCGCCCCGGCGACGACCCGGTGGCCCACTACCTCGACGTGATCGCCGGCAAGACCGGCTCGCTGATCGCCACCTCGGCCCGCTTCGGCGGCATGTTCGGCGGTGCCGCCCCGGAGCACACCGAGGCGCTGGCCGGCTACGGCGAGACCATCGGCGTGGCCTTCCAGCTCTCCGACGACCTGCTCGACATCGCCTCGGAGTCGGTGGAGTCGGGCAAGACGCCCGGCACCGACCTGCGCGAGGGCGTGCCGACCCTGCCGGTGCTCTACGCGCTCGGCTCGGACGACGCCGACGCCGCCTCGGTGCGGCTGCGGGAGATCCTGGCGACCGGCCCGCTGACCGACGACGACCTGCACGCCGAGGCGCTCGGCCTGCTGCGCGAGAGCCCGGCGCTCAAGCGGGCCCGGGAGACGGTCCGCAGCTACGCCGAGGAGGCCCGGGAGCAGCTCTCGCCGCTCCCGCAGGGCCCGGCCCGCCGCGCCCTCGAATCCCTCTGCGACTACATCGCCGACCGCACCAGCTGACGACACCCGGCCCGTGCCGGCCCGCTAGCGGCGGGCGAGCAGCCGGCTGCCGGTGAGCATCAGGGCGGCGGCCAGCAGCATCGACCCGGCGGCCACGAGCCACATCGCCGGGTAGCCGGCGTGCGCGGCCACGGTGCCGAAACCGAGCGGGCCGAGGCAGCCGCCCGCGTACACCCCGGTCTGAGTGACCGAGGTCGCGGCGGCCGGGGCCTGCGGGTGCAGCCGGACCACCGCGAAGGTCATCAGGCCCGGCCACGCCCAGCCCAGGCCGAAGCCGAGCAGCACGCCGGCCACCAGCGGCACCGAACCGGCCACCGCGAGCAGGCCCAGCCCGGCCGCGCCGACCACGAGCATGCCGGCGATGAGGGCGACGTGCCCGGTGGCGCGGCGGTCCGCGAGCCAGCCGACGCAGACCCGGGCCACCACGCAGACGGCGCTGCCCAGGGTCAGGGTCAGCCCGGCCAGCCCGGGTGACAGCCCCCGGTCGGCGGAGGAGTCGACGACGAAGGTGCCGAGCGCGTTCGCGGCGGCGGCCGCGAAGGTCCCGGCGGCCCCGACCACCACCAGGGCCGCCGTGGCGCGGCCGGCGCGGCTGGGGGCGGCCGTCCGGGTGGGGCGTGGCTCCCGCGCGGGTACGGCCGGCAGCGTCGCCAGGGCCGCGACGGCGGCCACCACGAACGCCCAGCGCCAGCCGGCCGTCAGCGCCACGGTCGGCACCGCCGCTCCGGCCAGCAGGGTGGCGACGGGGATGGCGGCCTGCTTCACCCCGAACGACAGGCCCTGTCTGCGGGCCGGCACGTGCCGGGCGAGGGTGGCGTTGCTGGCGAGCTGGCCGAGGGCGTTGGCGGTGCCGGCGAGCGCGAGCAGCCCGAGCAGGACCGGGTACGAGCGGGCCACCCCCGCCACGGCCAGCAGGCAGGCGGCGGAGAGCAGGATGCCGGCGCGGGCCACCACGGCCGGCCCGTGCCGCTCGGCGAGGACGCCGGAGGGCACCGAGGCCAGCGCCCCCACCCCGAAGTAGACCGACACGGCCAGACCGAGGCCGGCCGGGGAGAAGCCCAGGTCCTCGCCCATCTGCACGGCGAGACCGCCGAGCAGGAAGACCGGCAGGACGCAGGCGATGGTGACGGCGACGGCCCCCGCCACGGCCCGGGCGGGCCGGGGCGGAGTGGCGCCCGGGGCGGGCTGCAACGCGGTCTCGGTCATGGTCCGGCAAACCTACGCGAGCAGCGATTGCGTCACGGAACGTGCCTGTCGAGGCACGCGCCGTCCATGGCAATCTGGCATCCTCCACCCGAACAGGCATTTCGCACCGGGCCTGTTTTTCATATGGTGTAAGTCCCCGGCGGCGGAGGTGGTTGTGCGCGACCCCTTGGCGGAACCTTCGGATCTCATCCGGAGCGTGTCCCGCGCGCTACGAGTGCTCGAATCGGTCGGTCGCGCCCCGAAGGGGCTCACCGTCAAGCAGATCGCCCGGCGCTGTGAGCTGACCGTGGCGACGACCTACCACCTGGTCCGCACGCTGGCCTACGAGGGCTACGTGATCCGTCGCGAGGACGGCACGTACATCGTGGGTCTGGAGGTGGCCGACCGCTACCGCGAGCTGGTGACGGCGTTCCGGGGGCCGCCGGCGGTCGGGGAGAGCCTGCGCCGGGCCGCCCTGGACACCGGCTACAGCCACTACCTCGGCCGGTTCGTGGGCGGCCAGGTGGCGGTCACGGCCGTGGCCGAGGGCCCGCGCTCGCCGTACCTGGAGGACCTGGTGCCCGGGTTCGACGAGGGGGCGCACGCGACCGCCCTCGGCAAGGCCCTGCTCGCCACGCTCACCGCCGAGCAGCGCTTCCGCTACCTGCGCGACTACGGCATGCGCCCGTTCACCTCCGCCACCCTGACCACCACGGAGGCGTTCGAGGTCGACCTGGCCGCCGGGGACCGGCGGGGCATGCAGCTGGAGCTGGGGCAGTTCCGGCAGGGCGTGGCCTGCGCCGCGGTGCTGGTCAGCCCGGACAAGGACATGGAGCGTCGGGTGGTGCTGGCCTGCGCGCTGCCGGCCGGCGAGATGATGACCTCCGCCCGCGTGGTGCGGGCGAAGCTGCTCACGGTCGCCCGGACGATCGCCGACAACCTGGCCGCCGACGCCTGACCCCGCCGGCCCTGGCCGGGCGGCCCGCCCTGGCGGTAGAGGCTGCCCTGGCTGTAGAGGCCGCCCGGGCCGTGGAGCAGGCCGCCCTGGCCCGGCGGGCCGCTCCACGGCCGCGGGGGACCGCTTCCGTGCCCCGCCTGCTGTCCCGGCGCCGGCCGCGTCGGGCCGGAACGGCCCGGGGCCCTCTCCCCGGCTGGGAGAGGGCCCCGGTGGCGGTCCAGCGCCGGACCGCCCGAGGAGGGGTCAGCTGCCGATCGGGCCGCCGTCCAGGCGCCAGGCGACCACCACGCCCGGCTTGGCGTAGTCACCGTCCGGCCAGTTCGAGGCCGGCTTCTCGACCGACGCCCCGCTGACCTCGCCCGGGTGCTGCACCGCCACGAAGACCGAGCGGTTGTCCCCGGTGATGAACGGGCCGCAGGCCTCCGCGCCCACCGGCACCGTGAGGAACTGCTTCAGGTGGCCCCGCTCCGGCCCCTCGACGGCCGTCGCGAAGAGGCCGTCGTTGCTGCCCAGCGCGTTGCCGTCCGTGGAGATCCAGAGGTTCCCGGTGGCGTCGAACGCCACGTTGTCCGGGCAGGAGATCGGGGAGACCTTCGTCTTGTCGTACCCGGCGAAGAAGGTCGACGGGTCCGCCGGGTCACCCGCGACGATCGGCAGCGACCAGGCGAAGGTCTCGGCCGCGTTGTCACCGCGCTCCTCGACCAGCTCCAGCACCTGGCCGTGCTTGTTGAGGTTGCGCGGGTTGGCCTCGTCGGCGGCCGGCTTGCCGGCCTTGCCCCGGTCGGTGTTGTTGGTCAGCGCCACGTACACCTTGCCGGTGAGCAGGCTCGGCTCGACGTCCTCCGGGCGGTCCATCTTGGTCGCCCCGACCTTGTCGCCGGCGAGCCGGGTGAAGGTGAGCACGTCGGCGGCGGTCATCCCGTCGACGTACGAGCGGTTGCCGCTGACCAGCCGGATCCACCGGCCCCGGCCGTCGAACGCGCCGTCGGACGGGAGCCTGCCGGAACCGTCGATCTCGCCGGCGCTCGTCTCGTCGAGCTTGGCGACGTAGAGGGTGCCCGACTCCAGCAGGGTCAGGTTGTGCCGGCGGGCGACCCAGGAGCCGCCCTTCATGAACTTCTTGTCGGAGACGAACTTGTACAGGTAGTCGAAGCGCTCGTCGTCGCCCATGTACGCGACCACGTGCCCGCTCTTCGCGACGATGACGTTCGCGCCCTCGTGCTTGAACCGGCCCAGCGCGGTGTGCTTGCGCGGCCGGCTCTCCGGGTCGTACGGGTCGATCTCCACGATCCAGCCGAACCGGTTGGCCTCGTTGGGGTGCTTCGCCAGGTCGAACCGCTCGTCGGCGCGCTCCCACTTCCGGCTGCCGCTCGGGTGGCGGGTCGTGGTGGTGATGCCGTACCGGGCCAGCTTCGGCTTCGCCTCCTCGGCCACCGCGTCGCCGCCGACGAAGTACTGGTTGAAGTTCTCCTCGCCGGAGAGCACGGTGCCCCACGGGGTCACCCCGCCGGCGCAGTTGTTCAGCGTGCCGACGACCGTACGGCCCTTCGGGTCGGCGGCGGTCCGCAGGTGCGCCGAGCCGGCGGCGGGCCCGGTCAGCTCGAACTTCGTGGCCAGCGCCGTGACCCGCCGGTTGTACGGCCGCCGGCCCTTGGTGACCGGCCGCCACTGCCCGGTGCCGTCGACCCGCTCCAGCTCCACCACGGACATGCCGTGCGCGGCCATCGCGATCCGCAGCTGCTCGACGGTCAGCGCGTCCTGGCTCGTGAAGCCGGGGAACATGAGGTCCTCGTTGGTGTACTCGTGGTTGACCACGAGCAGCGCGCGGCGGCGCCCGTCGAGCGGCAGCACCCCGACGAAGTCGCTGTTGTAGCCGAACTGCCCGGCCTGGGCGGCGGCGGTCTGGGCGTGCAGGTCGAACTCGGGGGCGCCCGGCACGACCGGGTCACCCCAGCGCATGACGACCGCGTGGTCGTACCCGTTGGGCACGACGAGGCTGTCCAGGGTGTTCGGCGGGACCGCCTTGAAGGTCAGCGCGCCGTTGCCGACGCCGCCGGCGGGGCGGTCGAAGCCGGCGGCGTCCGGGACCACGGGGGTGGCGGGGGCGGCCGCCGCGGGGGCGGCACCGGCCACCGCGCCGCCGAAGCCGAGGACCAGCGCGCCGACCGCGCCGGCCCGGACCACGCCGCGCCGGGACACCTCCGCCTTCACCACGTCGCCGAAGTACGCGTTGTCGGAGGTGTTGGGCACCGGGTGGTCGCACGCGTTGCCGCACCGGTAGAGACAGGTCATGGCGTCGCGGCTGCCGTGGCGGGTGGCGCCCAGCAACGGGAGCAGCCGGGGACGGTCGCTCATGGAAGGAGCCTCCTGATGGGGGTCGGTGCACGCCGAACCAGCCGCTGGCGTGCGTACCCGCCGGACGCTAGGAGGGCGCGGTGAGCGGTCGTCGGCGGCGGCGTGAACCGGGTATGAACACCTCAGCCGGGAAGCCCGCGGTGACCTGCGGCTGAACCGTTCGGGGTGGCGGCGCGTGTTCCCGTGCGAACGCCACCGCCGGACTCGCGCCGACAGCGAGGAGACCGCCATCAGCGACCACGACGCCCAACTGCTCCGCGCGCTGCACGACGAGCACGCGGAGGCGCTGTACACGCACGCCCTGCGCCTGGTCAACGGCGACCGGCAGCGGGCCGAGGACCTGGTGCAGGAGACGCTGCTGCGCGCCTGGCGGCACCCGGAGTCGCTCGACCCGACGCGCGGCTCGGTCCGCTCCTGGCTCTTCACCACCGCCCGCAACCTGGCCATCGACGCCTGGCGGCGCCGCGCCGCCCGGGTCGGCGAGGTCTACACCGACGAGCTGCCCGAACCCCCCGTGGCCGTGGACGAGGCGGAACGCGCGGTGGAGGCGTGGATGGTCGCCGAGGCGCTGAACCGGCTCAGCCCCACCCACCGGGAGGTGCTGGTGGAGTGCTTCTACCAGGGGCGGTCGGTGGCGGAGGCGGCCTCGCGGCTGGGCGTGCCGCCCGGCACGGTCAAGTCCCGGACCCACTACGCCCTGCGCTCACTACGGTTGGTCCTGGCCGAGATGGGAGTGACCGAATGAGCCGGTGCGAGTTCGCGCACGACGACGGCGCGTACGTGCTGGGTGCGCTGGCTCCCGCCGAACGGGTGGCCTACGAGCGGCACCTCGCCGGCTGCGCCGCCTGCCGGCAGGCGGTCGCCGAGATCGCCGTCCTGCCCGGGCTGCTCGGCCGGCTCGACCCGGCCGGGCTGGAGCAGTTCCTGCCGCCGCCGGAGAACCCCCGGGTGCCCGAACTGCTCGTCGCCGCGCGGGAGCGCCGCCGCCGGGAGCGGTCGACCACCCGCCGCAGGTACGCCCTCACCGCACTCGTGGCCGCCGCGCTGGCCCTGGTCGTCGGCGTCGGCACCGCCGCCCTGCTGCCCCGGGAGGCCGCCGTGCCGACCCCGATCGAGGTGCGGATGGTCGCCATGCAACCGGTCGCCGGCACGGTGCCCGTGCACGCCGAGATCGCCCTCGACGGCACCGAATGGGGCACCGAGGTGCGGATGCGCTGCGGGTACGACGCCAAGGCCGGCTACGCCAAGGCGTACACCTTCCGGCTGGTGGCGCACGGCCCGGACGGCGCGACGGAGCAGGTCGCGTCCTGGCTCGCCGCGCCCGGAGACGAGCTGCGGATCACCGGCGCAACCCGGTTCACCGACGCGGAGCTGGTCCGGCTGGAACTGCTCCGCGCCGACGGCACGCCCGTCCTCGCGTACGACGTGCGCTGACGGGCCGCGCGCCGGTCAGCGGCTCGCCGCGACAACCCCGGCCCGGCGGGCGGCGAGGTTGGCGGCGCGGGTACGGCGGGCGTGGCGCACGGCGTCGACGGTGAAGACGATCAGCGCGACCCAGACCAGGGCGAAGCCGGCGATCCGGGCCGGCGGCATCGGCTCGTGGAAGATCAGCACCCCGCAGCCGAGCTGGAGGATCGGGGCGAGGTACTGGATCATGCCCAGGCCGGTGAGCGGGAGCCGGTTCGCCGCCCCGGCGAAGAGCAACAGCGGGATCGCGGTCGCCGCCCCGGCCGACACCAGCAGCACGGTGTGCCCGACCGACACCTGCCCGAAGGTGCCGTCGCCGGTGGCGGTGAGCCAGCCCAGGTACGCCAGCGCGGGCACCGCCAGCACCGCCGACTCGACGAAGAGCCCCTCCGCGGCGGGCAGTCCGAGCTGCTTCTTGGCCAGGCCGTAGCCGGCGAAGCTGAACGCCAGGACCAGCGCCAGGTACGGCAGCCGGCCGTAGTCGACGGTCAGCACGGCCACGGCCAGGCCGCCGATGCCGAGCGCCACCCACTGCGTGGGGCGCAGCCGCTCGCGCAGCACGGTGACGCCCAGCAGCACCACCACCAGCGGGTTGATGAAGTAGCCGAGTGCGGTCTCCACCACCCGGTCGGAGTTCACGCCGTAGATGTAGGTGCCCCAGTTCACCGCGATCAGCGCGGCGGCGACGCCGATGCCGGCCAGTGCCCGGGGCCGGCGCAGCAGCGCCCGCAGGAAGCCGACGTTGCGCATCGCCGCCAGCAGCAGGGCGACGAACAACACCGACCAGACGATGCGGTGGGCCAGGATCTCCATCGACCCCGCCGGGCGCAGCAGCCGCAGGTAGAGCGGGAAGAACCCCCAGAGCAGGTACGCGAGGAAGCCGTAGAGGTAGCCGAGGCGGAGTGGCGTCACGCCTCCACCGTAAGGGCCGCCTGGCCGCCCGGTTCCTTGCCGGTGACCGGGCTCACCGGCTGGTTGCGCTGGTCGAGCTGCATCCAGCGGTGCGGATCGGTCATCGGGGCGAACCCGACCTTCGCGTACACCGGGTGGGCGTCGGCGGTGGCCAGCAGGATCCGGCGTACGCCCAGGCCGGCGAGGTGGTCGCGGACCGCCCCAGCCAGCCAGGTGCCGAGCCCCCGGCCGCGCTCGCCGGGGTCGACGTAGACGTCGCAGAGCCAGGCGAAGGTGGCCCGGTCGGTGACCACCCGGGCGACCGCGACCTGCCGGCCGTCCCCCGGGCGGTAGACGCCGAACGGCACCGACCCGGCGAACGCCCGCGCCACCGTCTCCCGGTCCCGCCCGATCGCCCAGTACGCGTCGGTGGAGAGCCAGTGGTGCACCAGGTCCAGGTCGATCCGGTCCGCCTCGGTGCTGAGCAGGTAGCCGTCGTCGCGGGTCAGGGTGAACATGCCCGCGAGGCTAGCCCGGCCACCCGGCCCGATCAGCGACCAATTCCCGCCCTCTGGTCGGCCCGCCGCTGCCCGGCCCGGGTCAGTCCCGGTCCAGGACGGCCCCGAGGATCCAGGTGACGATGCCGACGAAGAGCGCGCCGAGCACCGCCGCCGGCCAGAAGCCGTCGACGTGGAAGGGCAGCCCCGCCTGGTCGGCGATCCAACTGGTGAGCAGGAACAGCAGCCCGTTGACCACCAGCGCGATCAACCCGAGGGTCAGCAGGTAGAAGCCACAGCCGACGGTCTTGACGATCGGCTGGAGCACCGCGTTGACCACGCCGAAGATCACCGCGACGAGGACCAGCGTGACGACCGCCTCGCCCGCCGACGCCGAATCCAGCGTGATGCCCGGGATCAGCAGCGTGGCCAGCCAGAAGGCCAGCGCCGTGCTGCCCAGCCGGATCAGCAGCCCTTTGAGGAAACCCATGGCGGGGATCGTGCCACGGACGGACAACGTGCGGAAGCCGCGAGATCGTCGGCCGTCCTCGCCGCGCTGCCCGGGCGGGACCCCCGCGCTCAGCGGCGGGAGGGGCGGCCGATCAGCTGCGTCTCGATCGGGGTGGGGGAGACCAGCGCCCAGCGCAACGCCCGCCGGTTGACCACCGCGACCATGTCGTCCCGGATCCGGGTCAGCCACTCCGCCGACCCACCGAGGCCGAGCGCGGCGCCCGCCACGGCGGCCTCGGTCGGATCGAGCGGTTGCAGCACGGCCAGGTCGGCGCGGCCCAACGCGTCGGCGTCGGCGGGGGTCAGCTCGTCGCGGACCAGCAGCGTGGTCCGCCACGGGGATCCCGGCTCCGTGTCGGCGGACACCGGGCCGGCGTCGACCACCACCAACAGCGGGCGCAGCGGCGTACCCGGCTCGCCCACCGGACGGCCGGGCGGGACCACCGGGATCATCGCGCCGGGGGTGCCGACGCCCCGGACGAACGGCTCCCACCCGCGCGGGCGGGCGGTCTGCACCACCACCCGGGCCCCGAGCGCCATGGCCCGCACCACCACCAGCTGCGCCGCGCGTACGCCGCCGACCAGCATCACCCGGGTGCTCTCCGGCCGGAACAGCCGGATGGTCACCGCACCGCCGTGCCGGTTCGTGCCGACCATCAGCCCCGCCTCGCCGAGGGTCAGCTCCAGGCCGTCGGGTGCCGGACCCGGACCCGCCGCGCCCGCCGCCGCGAGCGGCAGCGTGCCGGCCAGCCCGTCGCGCTGCGCGCCGTCGAGCCGGTGCACCTCGCCGCCCACCTCGGCCACCAGCCGGCGCAGCGCCTGCGCCGCGATCGAGAGCTCCGCCGGGGTGGTGGCGGCCAGTCGTACGGCCAGCTCGGTCGGCGCCGACGCGGGGTCGGCGCCGGCCCACGGCCCGACGCCGAGCGAGACGGTGGTCGCCGTCGCGGGCAGCGCGAGCAACCGGGTCACCAGCCGCCGGCCCGCGTCGGTACGCGCGTCGGGCCAGCGGCGCAGCCGGAACGTGGTCTGGAGCAGGTCGCCCGCCCGGACCGCCTGCCAGGACTCCTGCGCGGGGTGGTCGTCGTGGTGGGCCAGCTCCGCCAGCACCCGCAGCGTCGCGTGCTCGCCCAGCGGGCGGGCGGCGACGGGCCCGATCCGGCGCGTGATCCGGCGCACCGTGCCGGAGAGCGCCCGCCGCAGCTCCTCTGCCGTCCAACCCTCGGCGCGGAGCACCCGGACGGCGAGCACGATCCGTTCCCGGCCGGCGAGCCGCCCGTCGGTGAGCTGGCGGTACGAGGTGGCGACCGTGCCGCCACCCGCGCCGACGGTCGGCGCCGGCGAGCCTGTCAGCAGGAGCTGGAGTCGGACCGGGGGGCCGTCCGGCGGGGCGGCCGGCAGCAGCGTCGCCGGGACCGGCAGCGCGCGGGGAGCGTCGCCGAGCAGGTCGGCCGGATCCCCGACCTCCAGCACGGCCACCATGCCCGCGGCGTCGTCCAGCACGGCGGCCGGCGTGCCGGCCAGCTCGGCGGGGCGGACGACCGCGCCCGGGTCGACCAGGTCCAGCAGGGCCGCCGGGCCGGCCGCCGGCGGCAGGGCGCGGCGGCGCGTGGCGTAGCCCAGGCCGGTGGCCAGCCACTCGAAGACCCACCGCCCCCGCAGCCGCACCCACGCCGCGGGCAGCAGCAGCGCGGCCACCCCCACGGCGGCCAGCATCGCCAGCACGCCCCGGCCGGCGGCGGCGACCACGGCCGCCACCGCCACCTGCGTGGCGACGAGCTGACCGGCCCGGACACCGCCGCCGCTCCGCCGGGCGACCGGGATCCGCGGCGGTGGCGGGGCGACCCGGGACGCCGGCGGGCCTGCCGGGTGGCCGGCCGGGTCAGCCGGGCCGGGCAGTCCCACCGGGCCGGGCGGCGCCGGCACGAGGGCCGCGGCGGGTGGGCCGGGATCGTGGCCCGGGGCCGGCCGGTGCGGGCCCGCGCCGGTGGTCACCGTCACCGCTCCTCCTCGACCGGTCACTCGCCGCGACATCGACGCCGCCCATCGTAAGGGGCGTGCCCGGCGGGGTGGGGGCCGCGGTCGTCCACAGGGGATCGCCGCGGGGTAGCAGAACCGCGACCGGCCCGCTACCGTCAGCGACGAGTTTGCTGAGCCCGCGCCCGCCGTGCTCTACCTCCGGGCGGCGCGAGCGGCGCGCCCGGTGAGCGGGCGCGCCGACGGCCAGCCACGACCGAGGAGACGAGGTGACGTCCCGGGTGTCCCAGACCCAGGCAGAAGCAGCGGTGATGCAGCAGACCGCCGCGAAGTTCGAGCAGGTCGACCAGTCCCTGCAGTCCATGCTGAGCAGCCTGATGGCCGAGTTGGAGGTGTTGCAGCAGGCCTGGCGTGGTGCCGGCGGGCGCTCGTTCGAGCAGGTCAAGCAGCAGTGGGCACAGGACCAGGCGGCGCTGCAGCGGGCGCTGCGGGAAACCGCCGGCGCCATCCGCACGGCCGGCCAGCAGTACGACGTCTCGGACGCCGAGGCCGCCAGCCGGGTGTCCACCACCAACCGCGGCGGCATCCAGCTGCCGCTCTGACCCGGTCTCGGGGGAGGAGACATCCGATGGACCACGGTGTACTGGTCGTCAACTTCGCCGCCCTGCAACAGGCGGGCGCCGACATCCAGAAGGCGCTGAACGCGCTCGACTCGCAGCTCGGGCAGCTCGAACGCGACGCCGCCCCGCTCGTGGCGAGCTGGTCCGGCGAGGCCCGACAGGCCTACGAGCAGCGGCAGGCCCGCTGGCGTTCCGCCTCGCAGGACCTCCAGGCCATGCTGCGCGAGATCAAGTTCGCGGTGAACGACTCCGCCGCCGACTACCTCGACACGGAGAAGAAGAACGTCGGCCTGTTCCAGTGAGCCCTCGCCCGGTGGTGGCGCCGACCTGACCGGTCGGCGCCACCATCGGCCGTTCCGGGCCCGCGCACGCCGGCCGCGTTAGGCGGGGCCGGCCGGCCGCCAGCGGCGGCGGGCGCCGCGCGGCACGACGAGCGCCAGCAGCGCCGCCACGGCCACCACCGCCCCGCTGACCCCCGCCACCAGCAGCGCCCGGTCCCGGGCCGTCGCCCGCCGGGCCCGCTGCGCCACCAACGCCGGTTCGGCCCGGTCGTCCGCGAGCGCGGTGGCCCGGCGCGCCCGCTCCGGCGTCCCGCCCCCGGTCTCGGTGACCGCCCGGTACGGGTTCAGCACCCCCGCGCCGTACCCGCCACCCCGCCCGTCGCCCGGGGCCGGATCGGCGGTCGCCACGATCCGCTGCGCCACCTGCGCCGCGGTCAGCTCCGGCCGGTACTGGCGCAGCAGCGCGGCGGTGGCCGCCACGAAGGGCGCCGCGTAGCTGGTGCCCTCGGCCCGGTGGTGGCCCTGGCCGGGGGCGGCCATCAGCACGTCGCCGCCCGGGGCGACCAGGTCGACGTACGAGCCGGTCTGGGAGAACGGGGCGCGTGCCCCGTCCGCCCCGATCGCGCCCACCCCGAGCACCCCGTCGTACGCGGCCGGGTAGGGCCGGGGATCACCGGCGTCGTGTAGGTTCCCGGCGGCGGCCACCACGACCACGTCCCGGTCGACCGCGTAGCCGATCGCGGCCCGCACCGCCGGGTCGTCCGCGTACAGGACGACGGAGAGGTTGAGCACGTCGGCGTCGTGGTCGACCGCCCAGCGGACGGCGCGGGCGAAGTCCTCGGCGCTGACCGTGCGCCCCGACTCCCGCCCCTCGACCACCTGCTGCTCGCTGACCCGTACCGGCAGGATCCGGGCGCCCGGGGCCAGCCCGCGGAACGCCACCCCGTCGCGGGGGGCGGCGGCGATGATGCTCGCCACGCCGGTGCCGTGGCCGGCGCAGTCCCGGCTGCCGTCGCCGCCGGGGTCGAGCAGGTCGGTGCCGTCGAGCACCCGGCCGGCCAACTGCGGGTGTCGCCGGTCCACCCCGGAGTCGATCACCGCGACCGTCACCCCGGCGCCGGTGGCGAGCGGCGCCAGCCGCTCCGGGGCGTACCGCTGCTGCGGCCAGGGGCGGGCGGACACCGGCCCGACCGGGGCGAGGGGCGAGGCGCAGCCGGGGGCCGCACGCGCG
>NZ_JBFABB010000031.1:0-60971 GCF_040640035.1 Micromonospora sp. NPDC023633
GGCCCGCGGTGCGGGCCGCCGGGTCAGAGGAAGGCGTGGCCCTCGCCCCGGTAGGTGGGCACGGTGGCCACGACCGCATCCCCCTCGACCAGGTGCAACTCGTTGACGTGCTCGCACAGCTCGCCGGCCTTCGCGTGCCGGAACCAGACCCGGTCGCCGACCCGTAGCGCGCCGGCCGCCGTGCCGGCCAGCGGGGTCTGCACCTCGCCGGCCCCCTCGGTGCCGATCAGCTTCAGTCCCTCCGGCAGCCACGGCCGGGGCAGCCGGCTGTCCTCGGCCGGGCCGGAGGCGATCCAGCCGCCGCCGAGCACGGTGGCCAGGTCGGGCCCCGGACGGCGGACCACCGCGCAGGCGAAGGCCGCCGCCGGGGTGGGGCGCCAGGCGCGGTACGCCTCGAACAGCGTCGGCCCGTACAGGCCCGACCCCGCGGTGACCTCGGTGACCGCGGGGTCGGCGCTGGTCGCGGCCACGCTGCCGGTGCCGCCGCCGTTGACGAACTCCAGGTCGGCGTGTTCGCGTACGGCGGCCACGGCCGCGCCCCGGCGGGCCAGCAACTCGCGGTACGACCCGCGCTGGGCCAGCCGGATCGCGGAGCCGAGCACCGCCCGCCCGGGCGGCGCGTCGCCGAGGCCGGCGATCTGCGCCTCGTACGCCATCAGTCCGACCAGCCGGAAGCCCGCGCGGGCCGCGACGGTGGCGGCGAGCGCGCCGGCCGCCCGGGCGCTGTGCACCGGCGAGCGGCGCACCCCGACGTGCACCCGCCCGCCCAGCGGTCGCCAGGAGGCGTCCAGGTCGAGGCAGACCCGCAGCTCGGGGCGGCGCCCGGGCGGACCCACGGCGTCGACCAGGTCGAGCTGGTCGGTGCCGTCGATCATCAGCGTGACGGCCCTGGCGAGCGACGGGTCGGCGGCGAGTGCGGCGAGCGCTCCCCGGTCGGCCGTGGGGTACGCCACCAGCGCGTCGTCGGTCACGCCGGCGCGGACCAGCCAGCTCGCCTCGGGCAGGGTGAAGGCCATCACGCCCTGCCAGCCGGGTCGCGACAGCGCCCGGCCGATCAGGTCCCGGGCGCGGACCGACTTGCTGGCGATCCGGAGCGGCTTGCCGGCGGCCCGGTCGGCCAGCGCGGCGGCGTTGCCGTCGAAGGCCGCGAGGTCGACGACGGCGTACGGCGGGTCGAGGTGCGCGGTCGCCCGGTCGAGGCGCTCACGAATTTCGTCGCTTTCGATGGCCACGTGTGCACGCTAACTGTCTGGCGGTCAATGCGAAATACCCTCGCGTCTGTCCGGGCTGCGGGCGGTGGTCGCGGCGGCCTAGGCTCGGCGAACAGGAGAATGTCGCGGCGGGGCAGGTCCCCGCCGGGTCTAGAGTGTTCCACCGGGACTGCCCAGCGATGGGCCGGCACGTGGAGGTACGGCCATCGAAAGCCAGTTCAACGGCGAGTCGCCCGGCGCGTCGCCGTCCTCGAACCCGCCCGGGGCCGCCGAGAAGCCCGGGGCCGACCCGTCCGGCTACGCGGGCATCCGCTCGGTGCTGCGGATCACCCCGTTCCGCCGGCTCTGGATCGTGCTCGGGGCGGCCTCCTTCGGCGACTGGTTCGGCCTGCTCGCCACCAGTGTCTTCGCCGCCTCCCAGGTCGAGGGGAGCACCGCCAAGGGCGCGGCCTTCGGTGGCGTCATCGCCATCCGGCTGCTGCCGGCGCTGGTGCTCGGACCGATCGCCGGCGTGCTGGCCGACCGCTTCGACCGGCGCTGGACGATGGTCATCTGCGACGTGCTGCGGTTCCTGCTCTTCGCCTCGATCCCGCTGGCCGCGCTGCTCGGCGCCCCCGGCGGGGCGGTGGTCGCCTGGGCGGCGATCGCCACCTTCCTGATCGAGTCGCTCACGCTGCTCTGGATCCCGGCCAAGGAGGCCGCGGTCCCCAACCTGATCCCGCGCGCCCGGCTGGAGGCCGCCAACCAGCTCACGCTGATCACCACGTACGGCCTCACGCCGGTCCTCGCCGCGCTGATCCTCGCCGCGCTCGACGGCGCCGTGCGGGCGGCCACCGGGGGCGAGACGCCGGACTGGGCCGAGCCGGCCCAGCTGGCGCTCTGGTTCAACGCGTTCTCCCGGCTGGCCACCGCGCTGGTGGTGGCGTACGGCATCAAGGAGATCAGCCAGGGGCAGGCCGACGAGCGGGACCGCACCGAGCAGAGCATGCTGCGCCAGTTCAAGGAGGGCTGGCGCTACATCGGCCAGACCCCGCTGGTCCGTGGCCTGGTGCTCGGCATCTTCGGCGCGTTCGCCGGCGGCGGCATCGTGATCGGCACCGCCAAGTTCTTCGCCACCTCGCTCGGCGCCGGCGACGCCGCCTTCTACCTGCTCTTCGGCGCCATCTTCATCGGCCTCGCGCTCGGCATCGGGCTGGGCCCGATGATCGTCAAGGACATGTCCCGGCGGCGCTGGTTCGGCATGAGCATCGTGCTGGCCAGCGCCTCGGTGATGGCCCTGGCCTTCGCCATCCACCTCTCCATGGCCATGGTCGGCGCGATCCTGGTCGGCGCGGGCGCCGGGATGGCCTTCCTCTCCGGCACCACCCTGCTCGGCGGGGAGATCGCCGACGAGGTGCGCGGCCGGGTCTTCGCGGTGGTGCAGATCGGCACCCGCCTGGTGCTGATCCTGGCGATCGGCCTCAGCAGCCTGCTCGCCGGCGTCGGCGGCTCGCGCCGGCTGGAGCTGGCCGACCTGGGCGTGTCGATCTCGTCCACCCGACTGCTGCTGCTCGCCGCCGGCGCCGCCGGCATCTTCGCCGGGATCAGCGCGTTCGGGCAGATGGACGACAAGAAGGGCGTCCCCGTCCTGGCCGACCTCTGGGGCTCGATCCGGGGCCGCCCGCTGATGCCGGCCGAACCGTTCGTCTCCGCCGGCCTCTTCGTGGTCTTCGAGGGCGGCGAGGGCGCCGGCAAGTCCACCCAGCTCGCCGCGCTCGCCGAGCGGCTGCGCGGGCAGGGGCGCGACGTCGTGGTGACCCGTGAGCCGGGGGCCACCGCCGTCGGCAAGCGGATCCGGTCGCTGCTGCTCGGCGCGCCGGGCTCCGACGTGCCGTCGCCGCGCGCCGAGGCGCTGCTCTACGCCGCCGACCGGGCGCACCACGTTGCCACCGTCGTCCGGCCGGCGCTCGTCCGGGGCGCGGTGGTGATCAGCGACCGGTACGTCGACTCGTCCCTGGCGTACCAGGGGGCGGGGCGGACGCTCCCCGTCGACGAGGTCTCCTGGCTCTCGTCCTGGGCCACCGGCGGGCTCAAGCCCGACCTGGTGGTGCTGCTGGACGTCGACCCGAGTACCGGCCTGGCCCGGGTGGCGGCCCGCGCCGAGGCGGCCGACCACGTGGAGGCCGAGTCCGTCGCCTTCCACGAGCGGGTCCGGTACGCCTTCCTCGACCTCGCCGCCGCCGACCCGAAGCGCTACCTGGTGCTCGACGCGTCCCGCCCGGTCGAGGAGATCACCGGGCAGGTGGTTCGGCGGATCGAGGAGATGCTCGGCGCCCCCGGCGGCATCGTGCACCCGCGCCCCGCGCACGGGCCGGACACCTCGGTGCAGCCGGAGTTATCCGAATCGGAGCTGGTACCGATGGAGCACCGGACCTGATGCCCGACGTCTTCGCCGACCTGGTCGGGCAGGACGAGGCGGTCGACACGCTGCGTCGTGCCGCCGCCGCGGCGTCCGCCGTGCTGCGTGCCGCCGCCGTCGGGCCCACGACCGCCGCCGGGGACGAGCTCGACGCGCTCGCCGAGGAGTCCGACGGCGCGCAGCCGGCAGCCGTCGTCGACGCGGGTGCGGGGATGACGCACGCCTGGATCTTCACCGGACCGCCCGGGTCGGGCCGGTCGGTGGCGGCACGGGCCTTCGCCGCCGCCCTCCAGTGCGTGCACGGCACCGGCTGCGGCGAGTGCCCGGGCTGCCACACCACGATGACCGGCACGCACGCCGACGTCCGGATGGTGGTGCCGGAGGGGCTCTCCATCGGCGTCAACGAGATGCGGGCGCTGGTGCTGCGCGCCGCCAGCACCCCGTCGGGCGGGCGCTGGCAGGTGGTGGTGATCTCCGACGCCGACCGGCTCACCGAGGCGGCCGGCAACGCGCTGCTCAAGGCCATCGAGGAGCCGCCGCCACGCACGGTCTTCCTGCTCTGCGCCCCGTCCACCCACCCGGACGACATCTCGGTGACCATCCGGTCGCGCTGCCGGCTCGTACCGCTGGGGCAGCCCGCGCCGGACGCGGTGGCCGAGGTGCTGGTCCGCCGGGACGGTGTCGCACCCGACGTGGCGCGGTGGGCGGCGGCGGCCGCGCAGGGACACGTGGGACGGGCCCGCCGGCTGGCCCGCGACCCGGAGGCCCGCAAGCGCCGGGAGGCCGTGCTCGCGGTGCCGCGCCGGCTGACCGGCGTGGGTGCCGCGTTCGACGCGGCGTCGGCGCTGATCGAGGCGGCCGAGGCCGAGGCCGAGGCGTCCGTAGCGGAGGCCGACGCGGCCGAGCGGGCGGCGTTGGAGACCGCGCTCGGCGCCGGCGGCACCGGGCGGGGGGCGGCCGGCGCGATGCGGGGCGCCGCCGGGCAGCTGAAGGACCTGGAGAAGCGGCAGAAGTCCCGGGCCACCCGGGCGCAGCGGGACGCGCTGGACCGGGCGCTGGTGGACCTGGCCGGCTTCTACCGGGACGCGCTCACCATGGCGCTGCGCGCCCCCGTGGCGCCGGTGCACACCGACACCGCCGCGCTGGCCGGGGCGGGCGCGCAGAAGTGGGACGCCGAGGGGGCGCTGCGCCGCCTGGAGGCGGTGCTGGAGTGCCGGGCGGCGATCGAGGCGAACGTCAAGCCCCGCATCGCCGTCGAGGCGATGATGCTCTCGCTCTGGAAGGGCTGAGCCCTCCGAACCCTCCGCCGAGGGGCGGCCGAGCCGGGCCTCCGGCGGTCGACCCGCCCCCGGGAGGTCCCGCCGGCCGGACCGGCCGTCCACAGGCATCGACAGGCGCGATTGCTGTGCGGTACGGTCCGGTGTGCCGCGGTGACGGTGGCGGCACGCACAGTGATTGCCTGGTCCGGGAGGAGTCCGCCGATGCCGCGGGGGGAGATCGACGAGGCCTGGATCGAGGAGGCGGTGCGGCGCTACCGCCGGATCGAGTCCCTGCAGGCCGAGTTCGACCAGGCGGTGTCGACCGTCGAGGTCACCGTCCGATCGCCCGACGGGCTGGTCGAGGTGGTGGTCACCGCCGGCGGGCGGATCACCGACGTGCGGTTCCTCGGCCCGCTGCACACCCGCAACCCCCGCGACGTCGCCGGCTCGGTGCAGGCGGCGGTCACCGCGGCGGCCGACGCCGCCCAGTGGGCCCGGGAGAAGCTGCACAACGAGACCTTCGCCGCCTACCGGCCGCTGGCGGGAGCGTGAGATGGAGAGCCTGCGCGCCCTCGCCGCCCGGCTCGACGAGGCGAGCGAGACCATGACCACCGTGTCCCGCACGGTCACCGCCGGCGATCCGGCGCAGGCCGCGTTCGGCGCCGACGCCCCCGGCCGGCCCGGGGAGATCGGGCGGGCCCTGCACCGGCAGTGGACCGCCGCCACCGGCGACCGGGCCCGGGAGGCGCACGTCGCCGCCCAGCGGCTGGCCGCCGCCGCGGCGGCCGTCCGGGCCGCCGCCGACCACTACGCCGACGTCGACCGCGCCGCGCGGCACCGGCTGACCGGGGAGGCGTGATGGACGCGCTGGACCGGCTCGCCGAGCCCGGCCTCGACCTGCTCCGCCGGGTGGACACGCTGCTCGCCGCCGGGGCCCCCGAGGGCCACCGCGTGTGGCCGCTGCTGCGCCGGATGCAGGTGCTCCCGGGCGAGGCCGTGCGGAACTTCCTCGACCTGCATCCGGCACCGCTCGCCGCCGCCGGCCACACCGCGCGCCGCCTGATCCGGGGGTACGACGACGTCAGCGCCGCGCTGACCGACCCGCTGCTCTGGTCCGGCCCGGCCGCGTCGTCGTACGGGCAGGCCCGGGCGGCCCTGCTGCGCCACCTCGACGAGGGGCCGGAGAGCCTGGTCGGGCGGCTGGAGTCGACGGCCGGCTACGCCGACGCGCTCGCCGACTGGGTGGAGGGCAGCCGGCTCGCGCTGGCCCGGGCGCTGGCCGACGTCCTCCGCTGCGCCGAGGCGGTGACCGTGGTCGCCGCGACGTCGATGCCGACCGGCGGGCCGGAGCAGCGGGGGGCGGCGGGGCCGGGCGGGACCGAGGCCGCCGAGATCGCCACGCGGGTGCTGGCGGTGCTCTGCGTCGCGTACGACGGGGCCGAGACCCTGCTGCGCCAGTGGGCGCCGAGCCTCGCCGAGTCCCGTTGGCGTGCGCCGGTGGCCGAACGCCCGCGCTACGACACCCCCACCCGCGTCGGCTGGTGACGCGCCGGTGTGGGCAGGCTCTTCGCGCAGCGCGTCGGAGCGCCGGGGTCCGGCCGCGCCGGCACGCAGCGCGTCGGACCGGGCTGATTCGGCGGGCGCGGATGACTGCGCCCTGTAGTCGGGCGGCGACGGCCGGCCGGGCCGCCCCGGCCCGCGCGTCGTAGGGTGTGAGGCATGGGCATGCTCTGCGCGGTCAGCTTCCAGCGGTACGGGCGCCTCTACTACCTGGACCCGGGCGAGCTGCGCCCCCAGGTCGGCGACAAGGTGCTGGTGCCGACCGACGACGGGCCCGAGGTGGCCGAGTGCGTCTGGGCCGCGCAGTGGGTCACCGAGGAGACCGGGGGCTTCCCCCGCCTGGCCGGCCTGGCCGGCGAGGAGGACCTGCGCCGCGACGAGACGGTGCGCCGCCGCAAGGCCGAGGCCAAGGTCGCGGCGAAGCGGCTGATCCGGGAGCACGCCCTGCCGATGAAGGTGGTGGCGATCGACCACGTGCTGGGGGCCGCCGAGGGGGGCGGCGAGCGGAGCACCATCTACTTCACCGCCCCGCACCGGGTCGACTTCCGCGCGCTGGTCCGGGACCTCGGCGCCACCCTGCACTGCCGGGTGGAGCTGCGCCAGCTCTCCGCCCGGGACTCGGCGCGGGTGCAGGGCGGCATCGGCTCCTGCGGCCGGGACCTCTGCTGCGCCACCTTCCTCACCGACTTCGAGCCGGTCACCATCCGGATGGCGAAGGACCAGGACCTGCCGCTCAACCCGCTGCGCATCTCCGGCGCGTGTGGCCGGCTGATGTGCTGCCTCAAGTACGAACATCCCCTGTACCAGCGGTTCCAGGAGTCCGCCCCGGCGATCGGCACGCGGGTGTCGACGCCGGAGGGCGACGGCCGGGTGGTCGGCCACAGCGTTCCCCGGGACTCCGTCACCGTGCGCCTCGACGCCGACGGCTCCCGCTGCTCCTGCTCCCGCGCCTCGGTCTGCGGCCCCCGCCAGGCCCACGACCAGCACTACACCTCCTGACCCGTCAGGTGAGGGTGGTGGGGGGCTCGGCCAGGCGGGGCCGCAGCGGCTGCTTCGGAACCAGCCAGGAGGACTCGGGGGCCCGGTCGGGGTTGACCTGCCAGTCGCGGGCGACCCGGTCGACGGCGATCGGGTAGATCGTCAGGGTGCCGTCGGGGTCGATGCGCAGCCGCAGGAACGCCTTCGCGTCCTCGATGCCCTGCCCGGCGAAGAGCTCGTTGACGTTCACCCCGAACGCGCCGGCCACCAGCAGGTACGCGGCCACCAACTGGCTCGCCACCAGCCCGCTCACCGGGCCGTAGAGCACCGCCGCGGCGACGGCCGGCAGCGGCCACGGCCAGTCGTAGAAGGGCAGGCCCAGCCAGGCCCAGGTGCCGGCGGCGGCCAGCCCGATCTGGGCCAGGCCGTGGCCCACGCCGAGGATCCAGTGCCGGGCGTGCCGTTTGCCGCCGGAGCTGGGCGGCTTGGCGAAGAACGCCGCGGCGAGCATCGTGACGATCAGCATCGCCATCAGCGGCACGCTGAACAGCCGCTGGTCCGTCCCGCTCGGGTTGGTCGCGACGCCCGCCATCGCCAGCATCAGCAGCGTGTGCAGGGTGCCCAGCAGGGTGGTGAACCCCGGGTTGCGCAGCGGCAGGCGGGGAAAGATCCCCCAGGCGTACCGCCGGGAGCGGGCGGCGTCCGGATAGCGGCCGGCCAGCTCGTACGGGTGGGAGGCGCTGGCCCGCCGGGCGAGGGTGTCGCGCGGCGGCACCTCGATGCGCTCCGGGAGCTTGTGCGTCGGGTAGAGGTACGCGCCGCCGCCCCCGCAGGTGATCAGCTGCCGGTCCGGGCCGGCGTACCGCGCGTAGTGGTGCAGGTCGCCGGAGATCAGCAGCCGTACCTGCGCCCCGGTCGGCGCGACGATCGTGCGGACGAAGTAGTCGATCGAGTCGTACGCCGTGGGGTGGTCGACGGCCTTGACCCACGTCGGCGCCGGCACGGCCAGGATCACCCGGCTCTCGGGGCCCAGCCGCTCGGCGGCCCGGTCGAAGTAGGTCAGCTGCGGATCGTCGAGGTACGAGCCGGACTGGTCGTCGAGGCCGAGCAGCCACCAGCCGGCGGGCAGCTCGACCGCGAAGTACGAGCGGGACTGGCCGGTGTCCCAGCCGCCGAAGTGCCGGTCCCGGGACCGGACGAAGAGCCGCAGGAAGGCGGTCAGGCCGTCGTACCAGTCGTGGTTGCCGGGGACCGCGAACAGCGTGGGCCGCTCGGGCGGGGTGACCGGCAGCGCCGCCTGGTAGGGCCCCTTGCACCGGTCCTCGTACGCCTCGAAGGCCGCCGACGGGTAGACCTGGTCGCCGCCCATCACCAGGGTCTGCGCGCGGGGCAGCCGGTGCCCGTCCACCTCCAGCTCCGGCTGGGCGATCAGGTAGGCGACCGAGTAGGTGGCGTTGAAGCCGTCGCCCAGGTCGGCGACGTAGTCCAGCCAGAGACCGCCGTCCGGCCCGACCTGCCGCGCGATGCCCGCGTCGAGGGAGTTCTGCAGCTCCCGTTTGTCCAGGTACGCCCCGAAGAGCATCGCCAGCAGCGTACGGATGCCGGTGCTGACCAGCAGGAACGGCGCGAGCCACGGCACCGGCTTGCGCGGCGTGAAGCCCAGCTCCCGGGGGTCGATGCCGCGCGGTCGACGCGCCGCCCGCCCGCCGGCCGCCTCGCTCGCGTGCGCGCTTCCCGCCGCGCCGTCCTGCGGATCCACGTCGGGGGCGCGATCGTCGTTCACCCGCCGCAGCGTAGTCCCGGCCCGCCGCGGTCGCTGTCCGGCGGACGACGGTTCGGGGTCGGAAGTCCGGCTCGACGGGCGGGGTGGGGATCCCGTTCGGCTGCGGGGTGGGTCGTGCCGTACACTTGACGATCGTTGCCGCCTTAGCTCAGTCGGCTAGAGCGACGCACTCGTAATGCGTAGGTCGACGGTTCGATTCCGTCAGGCGGCTCGGTACAGAAGCCCAGGTCAACGACCTGGGCTTCGCCGTTTTCCGAGGTCGACCACACCGGCCGGCCGCGCTGACGGACGACAAGACCTGGAAGACCTCGAGGGCTCCGCCCCGAACCCCGGCCCTCCTCAGAGATCGACGGTCTACGACTGCCCGACGAGGAGATCCGCCGCATCCCAACAGGTCGCCGTAGACCTCATTGCGTTCGACGCTGTCGGGTGTCCCGAACGAGGTAAGGAACTCCTCGTACGACCGCAGTGAACCGAAGTAGGCCAGGAAGCCCGCGCTCCGCACCGTACAACGCGTGCCACGCCTCTCAGCGCAGCGTCCAGCCCGTTGGCCATCGCGGTCAGGTCGTCACCGGACAGCCCTGTTTGCACGCGGCGGCCGGCCGGGTCGAGGACGCGTGTCGTACGGTCGATCCATGTCCGCACCCGATGACGTCCTGGCCGCTCTCCGTGACTTCGTGGCCCGTGTCGACGCGCTCGATCCGGCGGCCCCGCCGCAGGGCGAGCTGGTCGTCGGCCTGCGCGGCGTGGAGTCGAGGCTGGCGCTGAGCGCCCCGGTCGCCCGCGCCCTGGTGGAGGCGCTGCGGGCGTACCACGACCCGCGCGACCGGGGCCGCTGCGACCACTGCGGCGGCGGTCGACTGGACGACAACTTCCTGTGCGGCGACTGCGGCCGGCCCAGCGGGCTGTTCGGGCAGTTGGTCTTCGAGCGGGCCGCTCGGCACACGGAGCAGGGTGCGGTCGCGGCGGCGCCCGTCGCGGGCGGTCGGCACGCCCGGGACGACGGTCGCTGACCCCGTCGCACCCGGACCGACCGGGCGGTGACGCGACCCTGCCGCTGGCGGCCGGGCCGGGAGCTACGGGTACGTGGGTAGACGACGATTTCCTGTCGGTCGTGGTCGCTACCCTCCCGGCGTGACTGATCTGGTGGATGGCCTGCGGGTGCCGAGCGTCGAGGACGAGGCCAGGTTCTGGGCCCTCGTCGAGGCGGCCTGGGAGCGGCTCGGCGACGAGCCCGCGGCGCTCCGGCGGGCGCTCCTGACCCGAAACCCCGAGGCCGACGACGAGGGCGTCTACGCCATCGACGCGTGGCTCGACCGGTTCCTCGACAGCCTCCGCCAGCTCACCGCCGGGCTGTCCAGCCAGGAGCTGACAGACCTGGACCGGGTGGTCGAGCGCAAGCTGCACGACATCGACCGGGCCGACGTGCACGAGGTGACCGACGGCTCCGACGACGGTTTCCTCTACTGCCGGGGGCACATCGTCGCGCTCGGGCGCGGGTTCTACGAGGCGGTGACCGCCGATCCCACCGTGGCCGTGCCCGACGGCGAGTGCGAGGCCATGTGCTACTTCTTCGCCCACCCGCACGAGGAGCGGTTCGGCGGCTGGCCGGACACCGGCTCGGGCATCTCCCGGGAGTCCGGCAGCAATCCCACCGGCTGGAGCGCCTGACTCGCGCGCCCGATGTCGGGTGGGAACCCTTGGGTTCGCCCGGCGGCATACACACTGACCGTACGTAGTCGTCAGCCCTCTGGAGGCAGCCTGATGCAGTACGCACCCGTCGTCGTCGCCCTGCCGATCGCCGATCGTCCGACCTCGTACCGCTTCTTCTCCGACGGACTCGGCCTGGACGCCGTCGGCGAGCCGGCCGACGACGGCGTCCCCGAGCCCCTGCAGTACGCGCTCAACGACGGTCTCCGCGTCATGCTGGTGCCCACCGGCGGCTTCGGCTGGGCCATCGGTGGCCGCGAGGTGGCCCGACGCGGGCAGAGCGAGTGCGTCGTCAACCTTCCCGCCGCGACGCCGGCCGAGGTCGACGAGTTCGTCGGGCGGGCCCGGGCCGCCGGCGCGGAGGTCGTCGTCGAGCCGGGTCCGCAGCCGTGGGGCTACACGGGCACCTTCGCGGACCCGGACGGCCACCTGTGGACGGTGCTCGCGGAGGCGCACTGACGCCAGCCGAGCGGACCCGGGACGAGCGGACGGCCCGGGTCGCGAGGACCCGGGCCGTCCGCTGACAGGGGCAGGCGTGGTGAAGCTGGATCAGAGGGTTCGGTGCGGGGGGTAGCCGGCGGTGCCGGTCTCCGGGACGACCTCGACCTCGGTCACCACGTACTCCGTGTCGGTCGTGGTGGTGGCCGGCCGGTCGTCGTTGTCGGAGTGGCGCTTCGCGGCCGCGGCGGCTCCGGCCGCCGCAGCCCCGGCCACGGCGGCGCCCGCCGCCACGGCCTTGCCGGACACCCCGGCGCTACCGCTGTCGCCGCGGGTCGCGGCGGCGTGCTCGACGCCCGGCGTGCCGACACCGAGGCCGCTGTCGACCGTGCCTCGCCAGGCGCCGGTCTCCACGCCCCGTTCCTCGATGTACGTCTTGAACTTCCGCAGGTCGGATTCGGCCTGCCGCTCGACGATGTTGAGCTTGTCGCCGGCCTTCTCGAGCAGGCCCTCGGGCTCGTACTCCAGGTGCAGCCGGACCATGGTGCGGTCGGTGCCGACGGGCTGGAAGTAGACCGCCCCGGCGTTGGTCACGCCCTCGGTGGCCGCCCAGGCCACCTTCTGGTCGGGCACCTGCTCCAGGACCTTGGCGTCCCACTCGCGCTGGACGCCACCGATCTCGGCGACCCAGTGCATCCGCCGGTCGTCGAGCTGGCGCACCTCGCGCACGCCCCCCATGAAGCGGGGGAACTCCTCGAACTGCGTCCACTGGTTGTAGGCGGTGCTGACCGGAACCTGTACTTCGATGGACTTCTCGACCTTCGTGGTCATGGCAATCCTCCTCGTCAGGTCGAACCGCTCTCGTTCGGTGGGGAGAGCCGTCCTCGTCGACCAAACTCCTACCCCCGGCTGGGACGCTCAATCGCCGGACCTGTCGGGACACCACATCGGACGACCGCGGCGCGACCCCGGCCCGGCCGGTCAGTCGGCCTGCTCCGGGAGCCCGCGCAGGCGGCGGACCGGCGAGAAGGCCACCCACAGCACCCCGGCGAGCGCGCCCGCCGTCGCGATCCAGAGCGCGGGCCGTACGCCGAGGGTGCTGCCGAGCGCGCCGCCGAGCAGCGCGCCGATCGGCCGGATGCCGTAGTTGACGGTGCGCCGGGCCCCGGTCACCCGGGCCAGCAGCGCCTGCGGGGTGAGCGCGGTCTGCACCGAGCCGCCCACGATGTCGAGCATCATCACTCCGACGGCGGAGAGAAACTCCGCGGCGAAGAGCATCCCGAGCACCAGCGGGGTCGGCCCGCCGGCCAGCGGGACGAGCAGCAGGGGAGCGGGGAAGAGGACGAAGGAGGCGACCAGCGCCGGGCCGACGCCGAAGCGGCGGACCAGCCGGCCGGTGAGCGTCGCGCCGATCAGCCCGCCGACCGCGCCCGCGCCGAGCACCGCGCCCAGCAGCCCGGGCGCGAGGTGCAGTTCCTGCGTCGCGTAGAGCACGAAGAGCGCGATGAACATGAAGTTGAACAGGTTGACGGTGGTGGTGCCGAGCAGGATCGCGCGCATCATCGGCGTCCGCGCGATGAACCCCAGCCCGGCGCCGAGGGCGAGTCCGCCGCCGCGCGCGGGCGCCGGCTCCGTCGGCCGGATCCGCCCCAGGAAGTACGCGGACACGACGTACGACAGCGCGTCGGCGACCAGGGCGATCGGGGCGGTGAGCACCTGCACGAGGACGCCACCGATGCTCGGTCCGGCCACCAGGGACATCGCCCGGCTGCCGTTGATCAGCGTGTTCGCCTCCACGTAGTCGGGTCGGGCCACGATGGACACGAAGAGCGGCCCCCGGGCGACCTCGAAGAACACGGCGAGCGTGCCGACGGCGAAGGCCGCCGCGTAGAGCTGGGCCATCGTGAGCATGCCGAGCAGGTGCGCGACCGGCACCGCGACGAGCAGCAGCGCCCGACCGAGGTCGGTGAGGATCATGACCCGACGCTTGTGCGGGTGCCGGTCCACCCAGGCGCCGGCGAGCAGCGGGAAGAGCAGGTTCGGGGCGAGCGCGGCGGCCGTCAGGTAGCCCATCTCGGCCGGGGTCGCGTCGAACACCAGCACGGCCAGCAGCGGCAGGGCCAGAGTGGAGATCTCGTCGCCGAAGTACGACACCGTCTGCGCCGACCAGTACCGGCGGAACACCCGCTCGCGCAGCAGTCGCGGCAGTGGACCGCGTCGGGCGGGGCCGCCGGGCGGGGTGGTGTCCGGGGCGACGGTGGCTCCGCCGCTCACCGGTGGCTGCCCGGCTCGTCGTCGGCCGACCCGTCCGGCGGGAAGCCCGCCTCGGCGGCGGGGTCGGCGGGCTCGCCGCGCAGGCGGCCCGCCTCGGCGGCGGGGCCGGCGGGGGCTGCCACCGGCGGTGGGTCGGTGAGGACGGCCATCTGCACGAGGGTGACCTTGCGGCTGTCGGCCGGCCGTCTCGTCGGGTCGGTGACCCGGTCGTCGTACTCGGCGAGCAGGGTCTCGATCCGCTCGGTCAGCCGGGCCATCTCGTCGGCGGTGACGTAGAGCGGCCGGTCGGTGAACCCGGTGACCGCCCGCCAGGCCACCGGCTCGTCGGCGCGCCGGGCGAGGAACTCCTCGGCGCGGCGGGTGTAGAGGGCGAGCTGCGTCGCGCTCAAAGCGTCGGTGGCGGCGCGCACCTGCGGGTCGTCGGAGGCGTCGTCCCAGGACGTGTTGTGTGCGGTGGCCCGCCAGGGCCGCTCCCGGGCGTCGGCGCCGGGCACCCGCTCGGCGAGCCCGTACTTGGCGAGCTGCCGGAGGTGGAACGAGCAGTTCGGCACGCTCTCGCCGAGGCGTTCGGCCGTCTGGGTGGCAGTCATCGGGCCGTGCTGGCGCAGCAGCCCGATGAGGGCCATCCGCAGCGGATGCGCGTAACCGCGCAGGGCCTTGGGGTCGGAGAGCTTCACCTCGGGCAGTGACATACGCTAAAGTTATCTTTATAAAGCTGTCTTTAGCAACGGGATCGGGGCTCAGGGCAGCGGCGGCCGTGGATGTGCCGCTGGCCGGCACCCCGGGTTCGGGTGCCGGCCAGCGATCCCCTTGTGGTGGAAAGTCTGTGGTGGTCGTGTGTCAGCTGTTCCAGTGCTCGGCGACGAGGTCGGCGGCCTGCTGCTCCCACTGGGCGTAGTGGTCGGGGTACGCCGAGACCTGCACGGTCTGGGCGGCCTCGGTCAGCGGCATGTCCTGCCACCCGTCGACCTGCTTCAGGGCCTTGAGGAACGCCGTGGTCGAGTACTCCGGGTCGGTGATCTGCTCGACGGTGCCCCAACCCGAGGTCGGACGCTGCTGGAACAGGCCCTGCGAGTCGTGGTCGTTGCGCTCACCCAGGTGACCCAGGTTCTCCAACTTCGACTCCTGCAACGCGGTCGCGATCGACACCACCGCGGCCCGCTCGTCCATGCCGGCCTTCTTCGTCGCCGCGATGATCGCCTTGACGTTGCCGACCTGCTCGTCGGACAGCTCGATACGCGACTGCGCACCCTGCACACCATGCGGCACCAGCTTGCCCATGTCCGGCTTGTCGGCCCGCACCGCCACCGCCACCGCCGTCGCGTCCACGCTCGGGGTGTGGGTGGTGTCGGTCATCGGGCCGGCGGCCACACCACCGGCGAACGCCAGACCGGCGATACCAAGAACGCTGTTACGAATGAACGTGTTCATCAAGATGCTCCATTCGGGGGTCGGCACCCACACCGAAGGGGGATCCGGCTCGTGTGGGTGCAAGCACCGTGCGGCGCTCAACGAAACTCAGGGGAGTTCTCCGGCGTCTCGCCGAAGGAAAGACAGCTCGGCCGTGTCGGCCGGGGGATCAGATTGGCCGTGTCGGCCGGGAGGATCCGGGCTGTTCGCGGGGCGGGGGATGCCCTCACGTCGGCCGGACCATGTGTAACGACCGCCGGCCCGCCATCATTCCGGGCCCCACCATCCGTGCGGCGGCGCGGTCCTGCTCGGTCGTACGCAGGGTGTAACGACCCCGCCCCGGCCACGATTCCGCCCCCACGATGCCCCCGGCCACACCCGCAACCGGACACCGGCCCCGATCGAGACCCCATGACGCCCGCCCGCCCATGCCGCACCCGACACCCAAGGCGCAACCGGACACCATCCGCATCTGGGGCCGAGGCGCAACCGGGTGGGGATCTTGCTACGAGACGGCCCACGGCGGACGGTTTCGTACCAGGAACCACCGGTGCCGCCGGGAGGCACTCATGATCGGTTGACGCTCCGCCGGGCTCCCCGCTGCCCTGCGGCCCGGGCCCACGTCAACGGATCATGAGACGCGACCCTGGACCACCGGCCGTGATCAGGGCGTCATGTACCCACAACGGCCGGGAAACGTCCACGCCGTCCTGATCACCGGACGCTACGGGGGAAGGCGGGCAGGTGGGTGCCAGGGGTGCAGGGCGGGCGCGGCCCGGGATGGAGGGTGAGCCGAGGACGGCGAGCGGGCATCGACGGGGTGTGGCCCGGCGTGCCTGGCGCAGGGGATCAAGCCTGGCCGCCGGGACCGGGCATAGCGGGCCGTTCGGGGGCTTTCGGGCGGTTCGGGGCTTGGTCGGGGTTCCCGGTGCCCCGGCGAGATGGAGGCGTCAGCGACGTTGACCGTGGCCGGTAGTTCGCGGGTTCAGCGGTAGATCGTGCTGAGGTAGGCCGGGCCGTAGTGGCGTTCCAGGTCGGCCAGGCTCTCGGCCGGGTTCTCGACCTCCTTGATCAGCCGGGCCCGGGACGGCAGGGCGTCGGGCTGCCAGCTCTCCGGCTGCCACAGCTGGGAGCGCAGGAACGCCTTGGCGCAGTGGTAGAAGATCTGCTCGATCTCCACCACCACGGCGAGGACCGGGCGGTGCCCCTTGACCATCATGTCGTCGAACCACGGGGCGTCGCGGACCAGCCTGGCCCGGCCATTGATCCGCAGCGTGTCGGTGCGGCCGGGAATCAGGAAGATCAACCCGACGTGCGGGTTGTCCAGGATGTTGCGGTAGCCGTCGGCGCGCTTGTTGCCGGGCCGCTCCGGAATGGCGATGGTCCGGTCGTCGAGCACCATCGCGAAGCCGGGCGGGTCGCCCTTCGGCGAGACGTCGCAGCTGCCGTCTGCGCCCGCCGTCGCCACCAGGCAGAACGGCGACGCGGCCAGCCAGTCCCGGTCCCGGGCGTGCAGGACGGGCCGGTCCTTGGTGAGCGCCCGTGGGACCGGCGCCCCCAGCAGCTCGCGCAGTTCCTCGTGCGAGGTGATCTCCACCGTCACGTGATCCTTCCCCCGTGCGTTGACCCCGGTGGCGGCGTGGCCGCCGCCCGCCAGCCTAGGGGAGCGAGACCAGCGCGAGGTTTGTCCCTCCGGGGCGGGGGTACCGCCTCACCCGACCCGCCCGGAGAGACCGAGCAGTGGAGGCCCGATGGAGAGCCGACTCAAGGTACTGGGCCATCCCGTCCACCCGATGCTGGTCATGTTCCCCGTCGGCCTGCTGGTCACCGCGGTCCTGTTCGACCTGGTGGACACCGTCGGCGGGCCGGACTTCCTCGGCGAGGTCGCGTACTGGAACATCACCGTCGGCCTGGTCGGCGGCCTGCTGGCCGCGGCGGCCGGGACGTTCGACCTGCTGGCCATCCCGTCCGCGACCCGCGCGAAGCGGGTGGCGCTGACCCACGCCGCCGCCAACGTGGCGGTGATCCTGCTCTTCGCCGCGATCTGGGTGGTCCGGCTCAACGCCGACTCCCGGGCGGCCGGCGGCGCGTTGATCGCCATCGAGGTGGTCGCGCTGGCCATCCTCGGCATCAGCGCCTGGCTGGGCGGGGAGCTGGTCGACCGGCTCGGCGTCGGCGTGGACCGGGAGGCCGGGCTGGACGCGCCCAGCTCACTGCGGCCCCCGGCGGCCACCCAGCGGATCGGAGAGGCGCGATGAGCGAGCGCAGCGAGCGAGCCATGAGACTCAGTGCGGTGGTGCCTCGTGGCGGCGCGGAGCGTAGCGGAGGGCCGGCATGAGCGAGCGCGGCGAGCGAGCCATCAGCGGAGGGGCGGCATGAGCGAGCAGAGCGGCGGGTCCGGGCGGGGCTGGCGCGGCCGGCAGCAGGGCTGGGACCCGATGGGTGAGCTCCAGTCCCTGCGTTCGGAGCTGCGCCGGCTGGTCGGCGGTCGGACCGGGCCGCCGGACGTCGAGCTGGCCGAGACCGCCGACGGCTGGGAGGTCGTGGTGCGGCTGCCCGGGGTGGCGCCGGAGGAGGTGGCGGTCGAGCTGGACGACCGCGAGCTCTGCGTACGGGCCCGCTCCGAGGCCGAGGTCAACGCCGACCACGGCATCCCCGGCGGCTTCGAGACCCGGGGCTTCGAGTACCGCGTCGACCTGCCGTCCCGGGTGGACCCCGACACCATCGACGCGGTCATGGACCACGGCCTGCTCCGGGTGCGGCTGCCCCGGGCCGCCCGGCCCGCGCCGCGCACCATCACCGTCGGCCGCACCGGCCCCCGTTCCGCCGGCCCCGACGGGGGTACGCCGGGCGTCGTCGACCCGGCCGCGGACCGGGAGATGCACCGCCCGGACATCGCCCTCGACGAGACCGACCGGCCGTAACGAGCCGAATGGTCACCGCGAACCTGCTCGGCCCGGCCACCGGGCGCGTGCCCGACGTCGAGCGGATCGCCGTGCTGCGCGCCAACGCGCTCGGCGACTTCATCTTCGTCCTGCCGGCGCTGGACGCGTTGCGGGCCGCGTACCCGGAGGCGGAGATCGTGCTGCTCGGCGCGCCGTGGCACGCGAAGCTCTGGCGCGACCGGCCCGGGCCGGTGGACCGCGTGCTGGTGGTGCCGCCCGCGCCGGGGATCCGCGGTGCCGATCCGGGCGAGCCGGAGTGGGCGCTGGACGACTTCCTCGCCGCGGCCCGCCGGGAACGCTTCGACCTGGCGTTGCAGCTGCACGGCGGCGGCGCCAACTCCAACCCGTTCGTCGGCGCCCTCGGCGCGCGGGTCACCGCCGGGCTGCGCGCCGAGGACGCGCCACCACTGGACCGCTGGATCCGGTACGTCTACTACCAGCACGAGGTGATCCGCTACCTGGAGGTGGCCGGGCTGGTCGGCGCGGGCGCCACCACGATCGTCCCGGCGTTGGCCGTGACCGACGCCGACCGGGCCGAGGCGGCCGAGGTGCTCGGCCCGGCGGAACGGCCGAGGGTGGCGCTGCACCCCGGCGCCACGGACACCCGCCGGCGGTGGCCCGCCGAACGCTTCGCCGAGGTGGCCCGCGAGCTGGTCCGCGACGGGTACGAGGTGCTGGTCACGGGCACCCCCGCCGAGCAGGAGGTGGTGGACCGGGTGGTCGCGGCGGCCGGGGTGCCCCTCCGGCCGCAGGTGGGCACGCTCAGCCTCGGCGGGCTGGCCGGCTGCTACGCCGGCTGCGAGCTGGTGGTCTCCAACGACACCGGGCCACTGCACCTGGCCGCCGCCGTGGGCACCGCGACCGTCGGCATCTACTGGGTCGGCAACCTGATCACGGTGGCGAACCTGCTGCGCGGCCGGCACCGGCCGATCAGCTCGTGGACGGTGCTCTGCCCGGTCTGCGGGGTCGACTGCACCCCGGGCATCTATCCGCACCGCCCCGGCGACGGCGAGTGCCCCCACCGGGACTCCTTCGTCACCGACGTGCCGGTGGTCGAGGTCGTGGAGGCGGCCCGCGAGCTGCTCCGCCCGGAGCCCGGCGCCCCCTGAACGCCCCTGCGCGGTGTCGCCCAGCGTCGCAACCGGCTGTTGCCCCCGCCGGGCCGCGCGTTGGGATTTGCCCGCGCCGGCCTCAGGCCGGCTGGGCCGTCTCCTCCTCGGCGAGCATGACCTCCCACGCCTCCACGTCCCGGTCGGTGACCGTGGTCGGCGACTCCAGGTGGTACGCGCCGCTGGGCAGGACGCCGGCGCCGCCGAAGCGCGCCAGCACGGCGAGCTGGGCGGCGACGTCCTCGCCCTGGTGCTTCTCGTCCACCCGCCGCCAGAAGTCGAACCCGCCGGAGTCGACCAGCTTCGCCCGGTCGTAGAGCACGCAGCCGCCGATCCAGGAGACCTTGTACGCCCGCCAGGCACCCGGCGGCAGGTCCAGCTTCCGCGTGACATGCAGCAGGTTCGCCGCCGAATGGATCGACGCCCGGTCCCACTCCGGGGTGCCCGGCCGGATCCGTTCCGGGGCGGGCCGACCCGTCCACTCCTCGTAGTGCCGGTGCGTCTCCGGCCGGACGTCGTCGGCGTACGACAGCCCGTGCACCGCGTTGCCGACGAAGCCGCACGCCAGCTCCTCGATGGCGGTGACCAGCCGGCGCAGCGTGCCCGGCTCCAGCCAGACGTCGTCGTCAAGGCAGAGCACGTACCGGGCGGCGGACGCGGCCAGCAGGTACGCCCGGTGCTCGGCCAGCCCGCGCCGGGGCAGCCGACGGGTCAGCAGGACGGGGTGCCCCCGGTGGCGCAGCGCCCGGGCCATGGTGGCCGCCGCCGGGTGCCGGTACGCGGCGTCGCCGTCGGACTGGTCGCTGACCACCACCCCGAAGCCGGGCACGCCCTCCTGGGCGGCCAGCCCGGAGAGGGTCACCGCCAGCTCGGCGGGGCGGTTGCGGGTCGGGATCAGCACGTCGAGCAGCCGATCCGCGCGGAACCCTCCGGCCGTGCCGAGATCGAGCGGGCGGTTCACGACGGCTTGCTCGTCAGGGAGGGGTCCTCCTGGGGCTCCTGACCGTGCGCCCGGATCCGGTCGATGATCGCCGAGGTGGACCGGTCGGGGACGTACCCGAGGGTGCGGACCTGCCCGCCCAGCCGGCGCACCAGCGGCGCCTCCGGCACCATCTCCGGCGGGTAGTCGCCGCCCTTGACGTACACGTCGGGGCGGACGGTCTCGATCAGCCCCGCCGGGGAGTCCTCCTCGAAGACCACCACGTGGTCGACGCAGGCCAGCGCGGCGAGCAGGGCGACCCGGTCCTCGACCGGGTTCACGGGCCGGTCCGGGCCCTTCAGCCGGCGTACGCTGCCGTCGGAGTTGACCGCCACCACCAGCAGGTCGCCGAGGGCGCGGGCCTGCTCCAGGTAGCGCACGTGGCCGCGGTGCAGCACGTCGAAGCAGCCGTTGGTGAAGACGATCGCGCGGCCCGCCCGGCGGTGCTCCGCGACGATTGCGGCCAGCTCGCCGGTGCCGACCAGCGCCCGGTGGGCCGCCCCGTCGACCGGCGCGTCCAGCGCGACGAGCAGGTCCTCCCGGCGGCACACGCAGGTGCCGGTGTCCGAGACGGTGATGGTCGCGGCCAGCTGGGCCAGCTGGGCGGCGGTCGGCAGCGGCGCGTCGGCGGCCAGCGCCAGCGTCATCGCCGCCAGGTACGCGTCGCCCGCCCCGACCGCGTGGCTGGCCGGCACCGGGGTGCTGTGGCTGCGCCGGGGCTCGCCGTCCGCCCCGCCGACCACCGCGCCGTCGGTGTCCAGGGTCACCGCCACCACGTCCGCGCCGGTGTGCGCGCGCAGCTCGGCGAGGCGGGACTCGGCCAGCACGGCCCGGTCGACGCCCTCGCCGGCCGTGGCGTTCACGGTGACGCCGGTGCCGGTCACGGTGAGCCCGTCCCCGGTCATCGCCACCCGACCCTCGCCGGCCGTCGGCTCGCCGGTCGCCCCGAGTCCGGCGAGGCCCGCCGCGCCGCCGGTCGAGCCGGTCGGGCCTGCCGTGCCGCTGGTCGAGCCGGCCGTGCCGCCCCCGCTGCCGCCGGTGGGGTCCGTCGCGCTGCCGGTCGGGTCCGTCGCGGCGGAGCGGTGGACGTCCTGGTGCGGCCAGGCGCCGCCCGGGGAGACGCCCACCGTGAGTTCGGAGGGGCCGTCGGCCGGATCGCCGTCCGGGTGGTCCAGGTGCAGCCCGGCGCCCGGTGCCGGCCGGGCGCCGGCGGCCCGGGCGAGCAGCCGGGTCGCCTCGGCGAAGCTGGGGGTCACCACGGTCGGGGCCAGGCCGCGCCAGTCGGCCAGGTCGTGGGCGTCCAGCGCGACCGTCGCGTACCGCTCCCGGTGGGTCACCAGCCAGGCGCGGACCGCATCGGGCAGCGCGCCCAAGCCGTAGTCGCAGACCACCAGGGTGGGCGGCTCGCCGCCGACGGCGAGCAGCTCCTCGGTGGCGCAGTCCAGCGCGACGAGCAACCGGCTCACCCCGTCGTCGTCGAGCGCGTCGTCGGCGTCACCGGAGTCCTCCCGGAGCAGGATCTGGTTCCCCGCCAGCATGCGTCGCTTCACCGGCGTCGGCCGGCCGGGCTGGTTGACCGTACGGTCCCAGACGCCGGCCCGGTCCAGACAGTCGTGCAGTTCGTCGCCGGCGACGTCCGCGCCGACCGGTGCCACCAGCACCGCCCGACCCCCGAGCGCGGCGACGTTGACGGCGGTGTTCGCCGCCCCGCCGGCCGCGGAGATCCGCCGGCGCAGGGTGAGGACCGGGGCGGGCGCCTCCCGGCAGAGCCGGTCGGACTCGGCGAACCGCCAGTCGTCGAGCATGGCGTCGCCGACGACCAGGACGGGACGCCCCAGCCAGCCCTCCACCACTGCTGCGAGCCGGCGCTGTTCCGCTGCTCCTCCTGCCATGCCGTCCCGGGTCCCCCGGGGCACCCGGGCCAAACCTGGTGCCACCGGGAAGGGGTTTCGGGCACCGGGCCCCGGGAAGGGACGGACGGAACCCCGGAGAGGAGAGACACCGAGATGGCAGCGACGACACTTCAGGGCAAGCGGATCGCGTTCCTGGCCGCCGACGGCGTCGAGGAGGTCGAGTACGTCCAGCCCCGCGAGGCGGTGGAGGAGGCCGGCGCCACGGTGGAGCTGGTCTCGCTCAGGCCTGGCACCATCCAGTCCTTCAACCACCTGGACCAGTCCAAGGCGTACGACGTGGACGTGACCGTGGCCGACGCGGACGCCGGCGGCTACGACGCGCTGGTGCTGCCCGGCGGGGTGGCGAACCCGGACTTCCTGCGGACCGACGCGGACGCGGTGCGCTTCGTCAAGGCGTTCTTCGACGCCGGCAAGCCGGTCGGGGTGATCTGCCACGGGCCGTGGACCCTGATCGAGGCGGACGTGGTGCGGGGCCGCCGGATGACCTCCTGGCCCAGCCTGCGCACCGACCTGGCCAACGCCGGCGCGAACTGGGTCGACGAGCAGGTTGTCGCGGACGGCGGTCTGGTCAGCAGCCGTAAGCCGGACGACCTGCCGGCCTTCTGTGCCAGGATCGTCGAAGAGTTCGCCGAGGGCCCGCACTCCTCCCGCTGACCGGTCGTTGGTCGTGAGGTCGGTGCCCGGAGCGCCATCGACCTCGCGACCGACGACGAGGTGCACGCCCGTCCGCACGCATGTTTCGAGTGGGCGGGGAAAGGATGCGGGATGACCACGGAAGCCCCGGCGCTCGGCGGGCGGCAGATCCGGTTGCTGATGTTCGGCCTGATGACCGGCATGCTGCTGGCCGCGCTCGACCAGACCATCGTCGGCACCGCGCTGCCGACCATCGTCGGCGAGCTGGGCGGGATCAACCACTACTCGTGGGTGGTGACCGCGTACCTGCTCGCCTCCACGGCCTCGACGCCGCTCTACGGCAAGATGGCCGACCTGTACGGGCGACGCCCCGTCTTCCTCTTCTCCATCGGCACGTTCCTGCTCGGCTCGCTGCTGGCCGGCCTGTCGCAGGACATGACCCAGCTCATCGTCACCCGGGGCGTCCAAGGCCTCGGCGCCGGCGGCCTGATGACGCTCGCGTTCACCATCATCTCGGACGTGGTGTCGCCCCGGGAGCGCGGTCGCTACCAGGGGTTGTTCGGTGCGGTCTTCGGCGTCTCCTCGGTCGCCGGCCCGCTGGTCGGTGGCTACTTCGCCGAGACCGACTGGCGGTGGATCTTCTACATCAACGTGCCGCTGGGGATCCTGGCGATCGTCGTGTGCTCCCGGGTGCTGCGGCTGATCCCGTTCACCCGGCGCGACCACTCGATCGACTGGCTCGGCGCGGCGCTGCTGGTCGCCGGGGTGAGCTGCCTGCTGCTCGCGCTGAGCTGGGGCGGCAACGAGTACGCCTGGGGCTCCGGGGTGATCGTCGGCCTCTTCGTCGCGGGCGCGGTGCTCGGCGTGCTCTTCGTGCTCCAGGAGGCCCGGGTGGCCGAGCCGATCCTGCCGCTGCGGCTGTTCCGCAGCGCCACGTTCGCGCTGGCCAACTCGGCCGGCTTCGTGCTCGGCCTGGTGATGTTCGGCTCGATCATCTTCATCCCGCTCTACCTCCAGATCGTCCGGGGCGCCTCGCCGACCCGCAGCGGCCTGCTGATGCTGCCGATGATGGCCGGCATCATCGTCACCTCGGTGCTGACCGGCCGGGCGATGAGCCGGATCGGGCGGTACAAGTGGTTCCCGGTGGCCGGCGCGGCGGTGCTGCTGGTCGGCATGCTGCTGTTCACCCGGCTGGAGGTGGACACCTCGCTCTGGGTGGCCTTCGGCTTCATGGTCGTGATCGGCATCGGGCTGGGGCTCTGCATGCAGTCGCTGATCCTGGCCGTGCAGAACTCCGTGTCGATGCGGGACCTGGGCGCCGGCACCTCGTCGGCGACGTTCTTCCGGTCGCTGGGCGGCTCGTTCGGCGTCGCCATCCTCGGCGCGGTGCTGTCGTCGCGGCTCACCTCGGAACTCGCCGACCGGCTGCCGGGCGCGATCGCCGTCCTGCCGCCGGAGCAGCAGGCCGCGGTGGCGGCGAGCGGCGGGGCGGACGTCTCGGTCAACGACCCGGCGACCATCCTGGCGCTCCCCGCCCCGGTACGCGCTGCCGTCCAGGCGGCGTTCGTCGAGTCGCTGCACCTGGTCTTCCTGACCACCGGCCTGATCGCGATCGTGGCGGTGCTGGTCACCCTGGCGCTGCCGAACGAGAAGCTGCGCGGCGCGGGCCCGGCCGGCACCACGGGCGGCACGGACGGCCTCGGCGGCGAGGGCCCGGCACCCGGCGGCAAGCCGCTGGCCAAGGAGTCGAAGCAGGAGGCCGCCGCCGAGATGGAGGCGAAGAGCCAGACGATGCTCTGACCGGGCCGCCCTCACCTCGGGAGCCGCCCTCACGTCAGGAGCAGCGCGGGTCGGCCCGCACGTCAGGATCGGCTGAGGGCCGCCCTCACTTCAGGATCAGGCGGTTGGTCTGCTCGAAGACGTCCAGGTCGGCGAGGGTCTCGGCGACGCTCGTGGAGAGCGGGGCCGGCAGCTGCGCCCGGTGGAAGAAGCCCGCGTCGGTCGTCTCGTCGGTGATCCGGGCCAGCTCGCCGTCCCACTCGTCGACGCGGAACGCGGTCGTGAAGATCTGGTACGTGTGGCCGTACATGTTGGTGTGGGTGCGGTCCGGGCCCGTGTAGAGGGCGAACGCGCTGACCCGCAGCGCGCGCAGCCCGGTCTCCTCGCGTACCTCCCGGACGGCGCAGTCGGCGATCGACTCGCCCAGCTCCATCGCGCCGGCGGGCATGGCCCACTGCCCGTTGTCCGAGCGCTGGATCAGCAGGAGGCGTCCCGCGTTGTCGCGGACCACGGCGCGGGCGCCGACGAACATCAGCGTCCGGTCACCGGCGAGCGCGCGCAGCTGTCCCACGTACGAATCGGCCCAGGAGATGCTCACCCGGACAATTTACGGGGCGGGTCCGGGTCCGACCGGCTTTCCAGGGTTCCCAACCTGTGACCGGCGACACTACTTTGTTACCCATGCGTAGCACGATGATGGACGCCCCGCTCCAGGTCTCCCGGATCCTCCAGCACGGCGCCACGGTGCACGGCACGGCAGAGGTGGTCACCTGGACGGGCGGCGAGCCGCGCCGGATGTCGTACGCCGAGGTCGGGCGGATGGCGGCCCGGCTGGCCCACGCGCTGCGCGACGAGTGCGGTGTCACCGGCGACGAGCGGGTCGCCACCTTCATGTGGAACAACGCCGAGCACCTGGTGGCGTACTTCGCGGTGCCCAGCATGGGCGCGGTGCTGCACACCCTCAACATCCGGCTCTTCCCGGACCAGGTCGCCTACATCGCCAACCACGCCGAGGACCGGGTGGTGCTGGTCGACTCGACGCTCATCCCGCTGCTGGCCCGGGTGATCGGCGAGATGACGACGGTGCGGCACGTGGTGGTGGTCGGCGGCGGGGACCCGGCCCCGCTCACGGCGGCGGCCGGTGACCGGATCTCCGTACACCACTGGGACGCGCTGCTGGCCGACCGCCCGGACGTCCACGACTGGCCCGAGGTGGACGAACGCGACGCCGCCGCGCTCTGCTACACCTCCGGCACCACCGGCAACCCGAAGGGCGTGGCCTACTCGCACCGCTCGATCTACCTGCACTCCCTGCAGGTCTGCATGCCGGAGGGCTTCGGCCTCGGGCCGACCGACCGCGAGCTGGTCATCGTGCCGATGTTCCACGCGATGTCCTGGGGTCTGCCGTACGCGGCCTTCCTCTCCGGGGCGTCGCTGATCATGCCGGACCGGTTCCTCCAGGCCGCCCCGATCGCCGACATGATCGCCGCCGAGCGGCCCACCCTGGGCGGCGCGGTGCCGACCATCTGGAACGACCTGCTCGACCACCTGGACACCCACGACGTGGACAGCTCCTCCCTGCAGGAGGTGATCGTCGGCGGCTCGGCCTGCCCGCCGGCGCTGATGCACGCGTTCGCCGAGCGGCACGGGATCGACGTCGTGCACGCCTGGGGAATGACCGAGATGTCCCCGTTGGGCTCGGTGGCCCGCCCGCCGGCCGGGGCGAGCGGCGAGGATGCCTGGCGCTACCGCTACACGCAGGGCCGGGTGCCGGCCGGGGTCGAGGCCCGCATCGTCGGCCCGCTGGGCGAGCCGCTGCCCGCCGACGGGACGTCGGTCGGCGAGCTGGAGGTCCGCGGGCCCTGGGTGACCGCCCGGTACGTCGGCGACGACGTCGGTGACGAGGAGAAGTTCCGCGACGGCTGGCTACGCACCGGAGACGTCGGCACCCTCTCGCCGGACGGCTACATCACGCTGACCGACCGGGCCAAGGACGTCATCAAGTCCGGCGGCGAGTGGATCTCCTCGGTCGAACTGGAGAACGCCCTGATGGCGCACCCGGCGGTGCTGGAGGCCTGCGTGGTGGGGGTGCCCGACGAGCGCTGGGGTGAGCGGCCGCTGGCCACCGTGGTGCTCCGTGAGGGGGCGTCGGCGACGGCCGAGGAACTGCGGGAGTTCCTCGCCGGGTCGGTGGCCCGCTGGCAGTTGCCGGAGCGCTGGGCCGTCATCGACGCGGTGCCGAAGACCAGCGTGGGCAAGTTCGACAAGAAGGTGGTGCGCTCCCGCTACGCCGGGGGCGAACTGAGTGTCCGGGAGCTGACGGCCCCGTAACGTTCTCAGGCGCACCGTCGCCTGTTGGGGTAGGGACCACTCCTGAAATCCCTCCCCAGGGGCGGCCCCGGCGTTCGCACCGCGCCGGGGCCGCCCGCTCCACGCGGGTGACCCGCACCGTCATTGTTGCGAAAGTTGTTCGCCTCTGTCCCGATGACGGGGAAATTCGCCGGGCTCGGAGGGGTTTCGGCGGCCCTCGTCCCGGGCCCGCCTCCGGGTTGCGGCCGTCACCCCTCCCCGCTGGTGGTGATCAGCACCTTCCCGACGACCGCGTTCTCCACCGCCTGGTGCGCCGCGCCGGCCGCCGAGAGCGGGTGGTGGTGCAGCGGCAGCCCCGCGGCCTCGCCCACCCCGATCCCGCCCTGCGCCGCCGCGGCGGCCACGTCCACCACCGCCTGGGCCTTGGCCGCCTTCGGCTCGGTGTAGACGAGCACGAACTGGAACCGCGCGTTCGGCGCCATCAGCGGCCGGATCGGCAGGGTCACCTCGTCCCCGCCGTCGTCGGCGTAGACGCAGACCGCGCCGCCGCGCCGGAGCAGCTGGACGTCGGCGGCGGCGTTGCGCGCCGGGGAGACCTCGACGATCGTGTGCACCCCGTCGGGCGCGATCTTGCGGACCTCCTCGACCACGTCCTGCTCCCGGTAGTCGACCACGAAGGACGCGCCGGCCGCCGCCGCCAGCTGCGCCTTCTCCGGGCTGCTGACCGTGGCGACCACGCAGGCGTCCGCCCACCGGGCGAGCTGGATGGCCGCGTTGCCGACCGCGCCCGCCCCGCCCTGCACGAGCACCGTGTGGTCGCTGAGCGCGCCCGCGTGCAGCCTGTCCGGCGTGTACTCGCCGGCGGTCAGGCAGCGGTGCGCGGTGAGGAAGGGGATGCCCAGGCAGGCTCCCAGGTCGAAGGAGGCGTCGCCGAGGGGCACCGCCTGCCGCACCGGCACCACCGTGTACTCGGCGGCGGTGCCCCACGGCCGTTGCCACGCGGCCTCCCACAGCCAGACCCGCTCACCGATCAGCTCCCGGTCGACGCCCTCGCCGACTGCCTCGATCACCCCCGCGCCGTCCTGCCCGGGCGTCTGCCAGCCGTCCGGCAGCAGGCCCTGCCGGCGCGCCTTCCAGTCCGTCGGGTTCACCCCCGACACGGCCACCCGCACCAGGACCTCGCCGGGGCCGGGCTCCGGCACCGGCCGGTCGACCAGTTGCAGCACCGAGGCGTCGCCGGTGCGCTCGTACACGATCGCCTTCATCCCCGTCTCCTCACCCGGCGGCCCCGGCCGGGGCGCTGTCGGCTGCGGTACCCGGCGGATCCCTGCTCATGCCGGCACCGACCGGGCGCGAACCGGACAACCCGGCAGTCCGCGCAGGTCGGCGGTCCGGACGGGACGGGCCGGGGGCCAGCGCGGTACGCCGCGGCGGACTCCGGCGACGGGCGGGCCGGATCCGGGCGGTCCGGCGGGGTCCGCGTCGCTAGGCTGGCCTGGTGGCGACCAGTCCGGTGCCGGAGCGGTTGCGCTGGGCGGTGGGCCGGCTCCAGTTGCGCGCCGGCCATCGGGTGCTGGAGATCGGCTGCGGCAACGGCGTCGCCGTCGCGCTCATCTGCGCCGTGCCGGGCGTCGCCCGGGTCGTCGCGGTCGACCGGTCCGCGGCGGCGCTGCGCACGGCCGCCCGGCGCAACGCCGCAGAGGTGACCGCCGGCCGGGCCGTGTTCCGGCACGCCGACCTGTCCACCCTGGAATCATTCGAGGAACGCTTCGACCGGATCCTCGCGGTCAACGTGAACCTGTTCTGGACCAGGTCGCCCACGGCCGAGTTCCGCCGCCTCGCCGGCCTGCTTGCCCCCGACGGCGTGCTGCACCTGGTCTACGAGCCCCCGCACGCCGCCCGGCTCGACACGCTCGTGGGCCGGCTCGGCGACCGGCTGACCGCCGCCGGCTGGGCCGTCGGGGAGGTCACCCGGGTCGACACGCCGACGCCGCTGCTCGACGTGGCCGCCCGCCCCGGCTGAGCCCCCCTTCTCCGGGGAGCCGCGACGGAGGCTCTACCCGAGCCGGTGGACGGTCTCCGGCGTCAACTCCCCGACCGAGTCGAGCACCAGCGCCGCGAGCCGCTCGGCGTCCGGGTCCAGCGGGTACGCCCCGTGCGGCACCGCCACCACCGTCATCCGGGCGGCGGCGGCCGACCGGACGCCGTTGGACGAATCCTCCACGGCGACGCAGCGGGCCGGGTCGACGCCCAGCCGCTCGGCGACCGCCAGGTAGACGTCCGGCGCCGGCTTGCCCCGCTCGGTCTCCTCCGTCGACAGCGTGGCGCCGAACGCCCCGGTCAGGTCCGTCGCGGCCAGCGCCGCCGCGATCAGCCGGGTCGGCGACGAACTGGCCAGCCCCAGCGGCCACCGCTCGGCCAGCCGGCGCACGACCTCGTCGGCCCCGTCGATCAGCGGTACGCGGGCCGCGTACCGCCGGGTCATCTCCTCGACCACCTCGGCGGCGACCTGCTCGGCGCTCCGGTCGACGCCCAGCTCCCCGCTGAGGTAGCGGGACCACTCGCCGGTGCTCATGCCCATCAGCCGGCGCTGGGTGTCGGGCTGCCAGGTCCCGCCGTGCGCCGCGACGTGCGCCCGCCGGACCTCCTCCCAGACCGGCTCGGAGTCCACGATCACGCCGTCCAGGTCGAAGATCACCGCATCCGCCACGAACCCATCCTGCCCCAACGGGCGGGCGTCCGCGTCGCCGGCCGGGGGGTCAGCTGCGCAGCGCGGGCAGGCCGATGGGGTTGCCCTCGGGGATGACGGTGTGGGCGGCGCGGGCGATCGGTTCGAGCAGCTCCCGCAGCCGTTCGGTGCGCTCCGGGCCCAGCGTCCGCCACGGGCGGGCGGCGGCGGCGTCGGTGGCGTCCTCGATCGCCTGGAAGCGGGACCGGCCCTGCTCGGTCGGCTCCCCGTCCGGGGTGAGCCAGCCCCGCTCGGCCAGCCGGGCGCGGGCGGCGGCCCACTGCTCCTCCGACCAGCCGCGCCCGAGCAGGTTCAGCGGGGAGATGTCGACCGCGACCCGCCAGGCCAGCGTCTCCACCGGGTCGAGGTCGGCCGCGACCAGCGCGGCGATGTGCCCGTCGCCGCGCTGCTCGCGCAGCGTGGTGGCGGCCTGCCAGAGCCGGGCCAGCGGGTACTCGCCGCGCGGCAGGGCGGCGTTGGCGGCGCCCAGCACCCGGCCGGCGGGCTCCGCCTCGGCGGCGGCGGCCTCCAGCAGTTCGGCCGCCTCGACCAGGTGCGACTCGGGCAGCTCGTAGGTCAGCTCGGCCAGCGCCTGCACCGCGCCCGTGAGCCGCGCCCGCAGGGCCTCCTCCGGGGTGGCCAGCCGCCAGACGGCCGGCAGCGCCCGCGCCACCGTGTGCGGGGCGAAGTTGAAGAACGCCGCGGTCACCGGCGCGGGCTCGGCGGGCCCCAGCGGCGCGGCCCGGCCGGCGAAGTAGCCGCGCCAGAAGCCCCGCAGCCCGACCGCCTCGAAGGCGGCCCGGGCGCGGGGGTGGAAGTAGGTGATCGCGTGGACCGGCTCGTAGTGGGTCCACAACACCCGGGCGGTCCGCCCCGCGTCGTCCAGCGCCGTCACGTGCACCTCCGCGTCCGGTCCGGTCATCACCCCGGACGGCCGGACCGCCCGGGGTGACGCTGAACCTACTGCCGGTGGCTGAGGGGCCGGAAGCCCTGTGTGGGCTACTACATCAACGGCGGGCGACATCCCGGGCGAACCGGGCCGCTATCGCGGGGCAACGGCCCGGTCACGAGGTCGACCGGGCCGGTTCGCGGGTCACTGGGCCGCGAGCACGTCCACCACGAAGCGCAGCGGGCCGGCCGGTGCGCCGGCGGGGGGGTTCTTGCCGTACGCCAGCTCGGTCGGGAGGTCGAGCTGGACGCGGCTGCCGACGGTCACCCCGACGAGGCCCTGGTCCCAACCCGGGATGACCTGGCCGACGCCGATGGCGAAGGTCGCCGGCTGGCCGCCGCTCCACGACGAGTCGAACTCCTTGCCGTCCTTGTAGAAGACGCCGACGTAGTTCGTGGTGATCGTCTGGCCCTTCTGCACCGCCGGGCCGGTGCCCTTGATCAGCGGGGTCACGGTGAGCTTCTTCAGCTCGCCCTTGCCGGCGGTTACGGTCGGCTTGCTGCCCAGGGCCGGGTCCGCCCCCTGCGGGAGCTGCGGGGCGGGGGGCGCGTCGGCGGCGGGGGCGCTGGCGGACGGGGCCGCCGACGGGGCGCTGGCCGTCTGGTCCTTGTCGCCGTCGCTGTTGCGCCCGATCGTCACGAAGACGGTGATCAGCACCGCGACGACGGCGACCCCGGCGAGCCCGCCGGCCCAGGCCTGCCGGCGGCGCTTCGCCTCGGCCGCCTTCTGTGCGGCCAACTGGGCGGCCAGCCGCCGCTCCGACTTCTGGGACCGGTTCTGCGTACGCTCGCTCACGGCGTCGACTCCCTGCTGCGAAGGTGGTGGCCGGCATCGGAGTGCCGGGGGAAAGCCGACGCACACGGTACCCGCCCGGCCGCCCACCGCGCCGCCTCGACTGTGGCCGCTCCCGCCGCACGGGTCACGCCGGCCCCGGCACCACCATGAAGTCGGTCACGAACGAGGTGACCCGGCCGTCGGCGGCCCGCCCGATCCAGGTGCCGTAGCAGCCGTCGCCCCAGCCGGACCAGACCGTCACCACATTGGCCCCGGTCGCCTCGTCGAGCACCGCGGCGACGTGCCCCGGCACCGGCCCGCCCGCCGGCTCGTCCGCGACGAAGACGTCCGTCACCGCGTCCTCGTCCCACGCCTCGAGGGCGGCCAGCGCGGTCGGGTCGGCCAGGGTGCCGATGCCGGTGTCCACCCCGTAGCCGAACCAACCGTCGGGCTTGAGGGTCGAGACGTCCTGGTCGCCGACCAGCGCCATCTCCCAGCGGACCGCCGGCTCGTCGTGCACCACCAGTTCGAGGGCGGCCACCCGCCGGTCCGCCTCGGCGTCCTCGCCGCGCACCACCGCGACCCACGCCCGCGCCGGGTAGCGGCCGGGGGCCACCCCGACCGTGAACGGTTCGTCCTCGGGGCAGGCCACCGGGTCGCAGCCGACCACCTGCCCCGTCGGCAGCACGACGTCGCCCACCGGGTGCACCTCCATGACGTACGTGGCGTGCTCGTCGGCGAAGCGGGCGCCGGGCGTCAGCAGCCGGTCCAGGTCGGGGGTGTACGGCATGGGGTTCCTCTCGCGGCGGGGGCCGGCGGAGCGTACCCGCGGCGGGCCTCGCCGGGCGAGGCCGCACCGTGCCGGTCGGCGGCTCAGCCCTCCAGATGCCGGGCCAGGGCCTGGCGCAGGTGGTGCTTCGGGCGGGAGCCGACGATCGAGCCGACCACCTTTCCGTCGCGGAAGACCAGGAGGGTGGGCAGGGACATCACCGAGTAGGTGCGGGTGGCCGCCGGGTTGGCGTCGGTGTCGATCGTGGCGACGACCATCCGCCCGGCGAACTCCGCGGCGAGTTCCGCGAGGCTGCGGGAGATGGCCCGGCACGGCGGGCACCAGTCCGCCCAGAAGTCGACCACCACCGGCCGGTCGGCGGCGAGCACCACGGTGGCGAAGGTGTCGTCGGTGACGACGGTCAGCGAGCCGTCCGGCGCAGTCTCGAGCATGTTTCCTCCCGGTGGGTGATGGCGTGGGCGAGTTGGTCGCGCAACTCCCGGCGGACCGCGTGCAGCCGGTCGATGCCGGCGTCGACCTCGGCGAGCTTGCGCCGCAGCACGGCCACCGAGTCGGGGCAGACGTGACCGGAGGCGTTGCCGGCCCGGAGGCAGGCGACGAACGGGCGGATGTCCTCCAGGCCGAAGCCCACCGCGAGCAGCGCCCGGATCTCGCGTACGACGTGCAGTTCCGCCTCGTCGTAGACCCGGTACCCGTTGGCCGAGCGGGCCGCCCGGACCAGGCCGTGCGTCTCGTAGTAGCGCAGGGTCCGGGTGCTCGTGCCGGCGCGCTCCGCCAGCTCACCGATCAGCATCCGACCTCCCTCGTCCGATGCGATCGACGCTAGACCTTGTCGCCGGCGTCAAGGCAACCTCGGCGCGTGGGTGTCCAAGGCGGACGCCGGGGACGGCAGGCTTCTCGACCGGCCGGACGCGCGTCGGCCGGCGGGGGACGCGGCCCGGCGGGGTCAGGCGGTCTTGCGGGCGGCCTTCTTCGGGGCGGCCTTCTTCGCCGCCGGCTTCTTCTCGCCCTCGGCCTTCTTCGGCGCGGCCTTCTTCGCGGCGGTCTTCTTGGGCGCGGCCTTCTTCTCGGCGGCCTTCTTGGCCGGGGCCTTCGCCGCCTTCTTCTCGGCGGCCTTCTTCTGCGCCGAGCGGGCGGCCGAGATCGGGGTCGGCTCCCCGCCGCCGCCGGCCGGCGCCTCGCCCCGGGCGGAGCGGGCGCGCTCGACGGACGCCTTCAGGGCCGCCATCAGGTCCACCGCCGCGGCCGGGGCCTCCTCGACCTCCTCCGGCTGGACCACCTCGCGGCCCTCCACCTTGGCGTCGATGACCTCCTGGAGGGCGGCCCGGTAGTCGTCGGTGAAGGCGTCCGGCTCGAACTCGCCGGCCATCGAGTCGATCAGCGAGCTGGCCATGGCCAGCTCGGGCGGGCGGACCTTCAGGTCCTCGTCGAGGAAGCCGAAGTCGGGTTTCCGGATCTCGTCCGGCCAGAGCATGGTGTTGAGCAGCAGCACGCCCTCGCGGACCCGCAGCGTGGCGAGCTGCTCCCGCTGGCGCAGCGCCACCTTGACGATCGCCACCCGCTCCGAGTCGGCGAGCGCGTCGCGCAGCAGCACGTACGGCTTGGTGGCGGTGCCCTCCGGCTCCAGGAAGTACGCCTTGTTGTAGAGGATCGGGTCGACCTGCTCGGCGGGGACGAACTCCAGCACGTCGATCGCGCGCGAGCTGGACAGCGGCAGCTCGGCGAAGTCCTCGTCGGTGAGGATCACCATCTCGCCGCCGCCGATGTCGTAGCCCTTGGCGATGTCGTCGTAGGTGACCTCCTCGCCGCAGACCTGGCAGGTGCGCTTGTAGCGGATGCGCCCGCCGTCCTCCCGGTGCACCTGGTGGAAGCGGATGTCCTTCTCCTCGGTGGCCGAGTAGAGCTTGACCCCGATCGAGACGAGCCCGAACGAGACGGCTCCCTTCCAGATGGCCCGCATCCCCGTGCTCCTCTCGCCGGTACAGCCCAGGATCGCAAATGATCGAAGGCCACGCGAGCGCTTCCGTGCGCAAGTACAGTCGGAACGTGCCCGGCGCGCCGCTCAAGCCGATGCTCGCGATGACCGGGCAGCTCCCGGCGGGTGCCGGCTGGGCGTACGAGTTCAAGTGGGACGGCGTCCGCGCGCTGGCCGACATCTCCGGCGGCCGGCAGCACCTGTACGCCCGCAGCGGCGTGGAGATCACCGTCGCGTACCCCGAGCTGGCCACCCTGCCCGAGCAGGCGGGCGACGCGCTGCTCGACGGCGAGGTGGTGCTGCTCGGCGAGACCGGCCAGCCCTCGTTCACGGCCCTGGCGGAGCGGATGCACGTCCGCGACCGCAACAAGGCCGCCCGGCTGGCGGCGGTCGCCCCGGTGACGTACATGATCTTCGACCTGCTCCGGCTCGACGGCGAGGACCTGACCGGCTGGTCGTACGCCCGCCGGCGCGACGCCCTGGACGGCCTGGCGCTCGGTGGCGCCCGGTGGGCGGTGTCGCCGGTCTTCGGCGACGGCCTGGCCACCTACGAGGCGGCCGGCGAGCACGGCCTGGAGGGGGTGATGGCCAAGCGGGTCGACTCGGTCTACCGGCCGGGCGTGCGCTCGCCGGACTGGGTCAAGGTCAAGCTGGAGGTCACCGGCGACTTCGTGGTCGGCGGCTGGCGGCCCGGGGCGCGCAGGATCGGCGGCCTGCTGGTCGGGGTGCCGCGCCCGGACGGGCGGCTCACCTACCGGGGGCGCGTCGGCGGCGGCATCGGCGCGGCCATCGAGCGCGAGCTGCTCCGCGAGCTGGAGCCGCTGCGCAGCGGCGCGTCGCCGTTCGCCGGGGACGTGCCGCGCGAGGATGCCCGGGGCGCGATCTGGGTAACACCCCTGGTCGTGGTGGAGGTGAAGTACGGCCAGCGCACCCCGGACGGGCGACTGCGGTTCCCCCGGGTGCTCCGGCTGCGGCCGGACAAGCCCGCGGAGGAGGTCGACGATGCCGGGTGAGCGGCTCCGGGTGGAGGTCGAGGGGCGCGCGCTGGAGCTGTCCAACCTGGACAAGGTGCTCTATCCCGACGCCGGGTTCACCAAGGGCGAGGTGATCGACTACTACACCCGCATCGCCCCGGTGCTCCTGCCGCACCTGGCCGACCGGGCGCTCACCCGGATCCGCTTCCCCAACGGGGTCACCGGGGGCTCGTTCTTCGAGAAGAACGCCCCGGCCGCCACCCCCGGCTGGGTGCGCACCGAGACGCTGCCCGCGCCCGGGTCCAGCAAGGGTCGGGAGACCATCGACTACGTGGTCGCCGACGACCTGCCCACGCTGGTGTGGCTGGCCAACCTCGCCGCGCTGGAGCTGCACACGCCGCAGTGGAAGGTCGGCGAGCACCCCGACATGATGGTCGTCGACCTGGATCCCGGGCCGCCGGCGGCGCTGCGCCAGTGCTGCCAGGTGGCGCTGCTGATGCGCGACCGGCTCGCCGACGACGGGATCGACAGCTATCCGAAGACGTCCGGGAAGAAGGGCATGCAGCTCTGCTGCCCGATCGCCGGCACGCAGTCCTCCGATCTCGTGTCCGACTACGCGAAGCGGATCGCGCAGGAGCTGGAGCGGGCGCACCCGAAGCTGGTCGTGTCGAAGATGGCGAAGAACCTGCGGCCCGGCAAGGTCTTCATCGACTGGAGCCAGAACAACGCCGCGAAGACGACGGTGTCGCCGTACTCGCTGCGGGCGCAGTCCGTGCCGTCCGTCTCCACCCCGCTGACCTGGGACGAGGTCGAGGCGGGCGCGGCGGGGAAGCGGCCGGCGACCAAGCCGTACACGGCGGGGGAGGTGCTCAGGCGGGTGGAGAAGCAGGGCGACCTGCTGGCCCCCCTGCTCGACGGCGGCCCCGAGCTGCCCGCCCCGTGACCGGGCCCGGCCGGCGGGGAAGGCCGGCCGGGCAGCCGGGTCAGGCGGCCGGCCAGGTGGTGTACGAGATCCGCGCGTTCAGGTTGGCCGGCACGCCCAGCCAGGCGTAGCAGTTGACCGAGACCACGGTGTCGGCCCCGGACGGGAACCAGCCGGCCAGTACGCAGTAGCCGCGCGGCGGACGCTGGAGACTGGTCACGAAGGAGTTCACGAAGGCGGTGCCGTAGCCGGTCCCGGTGCCGGCGAAGCGCACCTGGTAGCGGCCGGTGCCCACCACCGTGCCCGCCGCACCGCCGAAGCCCGGGATCGTCGAGTTGTAGCTCTCGCCGCCGATCCAGGTGTCGCGGACGTCCTCGCCGTAGAACACGCCGCTGGCGAAGCGCGGCCCGAACGCCTGGCCCAGCAGGTCCACCCGGGAGCCGTAGGTGACCACGAAGCGGGCGTCCACCGGGTTGCCGGCGGCGTTAGCGCAGTGCACCACCCACCCGTCCGGCGGATCGAGCTGGCAGTGCACGGCGGCGCTGCCCAGCGCGGTCACGTGCGACATCGGGAAGGTCGCCCCGCCCTCGCTGGCCGGGTTCGGGTTCATCAGGAAGCGGTACCGCCCGGTGCCGAGGCGCTCGTAGGAGACCGTCCCGCCGGTCGAGTCGTACCGGTAGGCGGCGGGCAGCGTGCGTACGCCGGTCGGCTGCGCCTGGTCGGTGACGAACCACGCCAGCCGGCCCTGGCCGACCTGCCGGACGTTGGTGAAGGTGGCCACGAAGCGGCTGTCCACGGGGCTGCCGGTCGCGGCGAAGCAGCGCACCTGGATCAGCAGGTCGGGCGCGCCGATCGGGCTGCGGTACCAGCTCGCCACCGTGCAGAAGACCGGCCCGCCGCCGTACGCGACCGCGTGCGCCACCCCGCCGCTGGTCGCCGCCCCCTCCAGGATCACCGTGTACGCCCCGGCGCCGGTGCGCCGCACCACGACGTCGCCGTCGCCGGAGTGCGCGCTGTAGCCGCCGGTGATCCGGTACTCGGTCGTGGTCGGGGAGTGCGCCCACACCGTGGCCGTCACCGTGGGGTTGGGATCCGGCAGGGGCTCCGCCGCGGCGGGCGCCGGCCCGGCCAGCGTCGCCCCGCCGAGCAGCACCGCCAGCGCCACGGCGCCCCATAGCGTTCTGCGGACCAGGCCTGACAGCAGTCGTCGATCTTCTTGCACGATCGCAGCCTCCCTGGGCCTCGGCGGACCGTCCGCGCCACGAGTGTGGCAACGCCGGTCAAAGTCCCGCCCCGGGTGCGGCGGCAGGTCGGGGCGGCTCTGGTCGGGGCTGGACGCGCCGGTGCCCTGCCGGCCCGCGGGCGGTTGAGTAGGCTGACCACAGCCGCCGCCTGCCGAGGAGTGCGACTTGACTTCCTCCCCATACCTAGAGGCGGGGGATTCCAGCGGTCGCCCGCTGGGTTTCCTGCTTCACCGACGGCCGCCCCGTCCGGACGTTCGTCCGTTGGGGTCTTACACCGCCTCCACAGGCAATCACGGAGAGCCCCTCCGCGAGAATGTTGCGGGCCGCGTTGACGTCGCGGTCGTGGACAGTGCCGCACCGGCAGGTCCACGACCGGACGTTCAACGGCATCCGCTCAGCGAGCGCACCGCACGCCGAGCACAGCTTGGACGACGGGAACCAGCGGTCCACAACAACGAGGTTGCGGCCGTGCCAGTCGGCCTTGTATTCGAGCAGGGTGCGGAACTGCCGCCAAGCCGCGTCGCTGACGGCGCGGGCCAGGCTGCGAATTTTGACCATGTTGCGCACGGTCAGGTCCTCGACGACGATCGTTTGGTTCTCACGAACGAGCCGAGTGGTCAACTTGTGCAGGTAGTCCCGCCTGCGGTCGGTGATCCGGGCGTGCACGCGGGCGACCTTGAGTCGGGCCTTGGCCCGGTTCGCGGAGCCCTTCTCCTTCTTGGACAGGTTCCGTTGGGCGCGGGCGAGCGCGGCCCGATCGCGGCGTTCGTGCTTCGGGTTGACGACTTTCTCGCCGGTGGACAGCGTGAGCAGGCTGTCCAGGCCGGCATCGACCCCGACGGCCGGGCTCGGCGCCGGAGCCTGCTCGATCCGGTCGTCGCACAGCAGCGACACGAACCAGCGACCGGCCGCGTCCTGCGACACGGTCACCGTGGACGGCTTCGCGCCCTCGGGAAGCGGCCGGGACCACACAATGTTCAGGGGCTCGGCCATCTTCGCCAGGGTGAGCCGGCCGTCGCGGTAGCGGAACCCGCTGGTGGTGTACTCCGCCGACCGGCGCGACTTCTTCTTGCTCTTGAAGCTCGGGTACCGGGCTCGTTTGGCGAAGAAGTTGGTGAACGCGACTTGCAGGTGCCGCAGGGTCTGCTGCAACGGCACGGACGACACCTCGTTGAGGAACGCCAGGTCGTCGGTTTTCTTCCACGCGGTCAGCATCGACGACGTCGCGTTGTAGTTCACCCGTTCTTGGCGCAGGGCCCACGCCTCGGTGCGGGCCTGCAACGCCATGTTGTAGACCAGCCGGACGCACCCGAACGTGCGGGCAAGCTCGGAAGCCTGCTCGGGGCTCGGGTAGAAGCGGAACATAAACGCCCGCTTCACAGCCTTGGTCACGTCTCACAGCCTAGCAAGCCAGCCAGTAAGCCTGCGGTGACATGCGGCTGGACACCGATCCTCCTTGGCGACGGATCGGCTTTCCCTGCCCTGCTCCGCAGGAATTCCGTTCCCTCCCCACGGCTAAAGCCAGGGTTTCCACGGAGGTTTTCGATGAACACGACCGACGCCCTCGTCCGGGAGCCGCTGACCGGGGGCCGGGCGGCGGAGGTGGACCGGCCGCTGCTCACCTACCTCGACGACGCGACCGGTGCGCGGGTCGACCTGACCGCGACGGAGCTGGGCGGCTGGGCGGCGCGGGCCGCCGGGCTGCTGCGCGAGGGCTGCGGGCTGGGCGTCGGGGACCGGGCGGCGGTGCTGCTCCCCGCGCACTGGCAGAGCGCCGCCGTGCTGCTGGGCGCCTGGTCGGCCGGGGTGGCGGTGTCCTTCCGCCCGCGGGCGACCGCCGGCCTGCCGCCGATCGAGCCGGGGGCCGACGAGCCGTACGACGCCGTCTTCGTCAGCGCCGAGCGGCTCGACGACTGGCTGGAGGACGTGCCCGAGGCGCGGCACCGGTTCGTCCTCGGGCTCGGTGCCAACCCGCGCGCCGAGGCGCCCGAGGAATACCGGGACTGGCTGGCCGAGGTGGCCCGGCACAGCGACGCGCTGCCCGCGTCCGCCCCGCTGACCAGCGCCCACGCGGCCAGCCCCGACGGCACGAGCTACCGCGAGTGGGGCAGCGTCGCGCTGGCCGTGGCGGAGCGGCTCGACCTGCGGGCCGGCGACCGGCTGCTGGTCGACGTGGCCGAGCACGAACAGCCGGTGTACTGGCTGCTGGCGCCCCTGGCCGTCGGCGCGTCGGTGGTGCTCTGCGCCAACCTCGACCCGGCCCGGCTCGACGCCCGGATCGCCGCCGAGCAGATCACCCGGGTGCTGTAGATGGGCGGGGTCTACACCGAGGCGAGCATGTCGCTGGACGGCTACATCGCCGCCCCGGGCGACACCGGCTTCGACCAGCTCTTCCAGTCCTACGAGAACGGCGACGTCGCCATTGGAACCGCCAAGCCGGAGATGACGTTCCGCACCTCGGCGGCGAGCGCCTTCGTCACCGAGGGCATCGGGGCCGCCGTCGCGCAGGCCCGCGAACTGGCCGGCGACCGTTGGGTGGGGGTCAACGGGGGCAGCATCGCCCGCCAGTGCCTGGAGGCCGGGCTGCTCGACGAGATCCGGGTCAACCTGGTGCCGGTCCTGCTCGGCGGCGGCGTGCCGTTCTTCGACCAGGTCCGCGACGCCCCCGTCGAGCTGTCGAACCCGACGGTCGTCGAGGGCGACCGGGTGACCCACCTCTACTACCGGGTCCGCCGGCCGTAGCCGTCCGAAAGGACGAAACGAGCCTCGCCGGTACGCCCCGAGGAGACCCCCGCGGCTCGTGGAACGCCCCGAGCGCCTGGGATCAGCGTTCCCCGGCCCCCTGGCGTTACAGGGAAACCAGGCCCTCTTCGCAGGTCTGTCGCCCGCGCCATCGACGTGGTCTCATACCGGGATGACGACGTCTTCGACCTGGTCGTGGTACCCCCGCGTCGTCTCCGCACCGCCTCCATCCTCCTGAAAGGTGCACCGATGCACAGGAGACCGATCTTCCGACTTGCAGTCCTCACCGCCACCGCCGCGACGTTCCTGGCGTCCGGTGGCGCCTACGGCGCGGCATCGGCGGCCCCCGTGACCGTCTCCCCGGGCGTCGCCGAGTGCGAGCCGGACGCCCACGGGCACGGCGCGGCCCGGCTCGCCGAGGGCGCCACCGCGCAGGAGCCGGAGCTGTACTCCAAGAACGAGGCGAACGCCTACGGCGTCATCAAGGACGCCCCGCGCCTGGCCAACGGCAGCGTCACCGTGCCGACGGTCTTCCACATGATCTCCGACCACCCCCTCAGCGCGGCCGAGACGACCAGGTGGAACACCCTGATCGCGGCGCAGATGAAGGTGCTCAACGACTCGTTCGCCGGCCGCACCGCCGCGAACGCCTCCGACACGCCGTTCCGGTTCGACCTGGTCGACACGACGTGGACGGTGAACAGCGACTGGTACACGGTCGTGCCGGGCAAGAACGAGCGGGACATGAAGAAGGCGCTGTACACCGGCGACTCCCGCACCCTGAACGTCTACGCGGCCAACATCGGCGGCGGCCTGCTCGGCTGGGCGTACTTCCCGAAGGGCTACAACAACGGCCGGGACTTCATCGACGGCGTGGTGATGCTCGACGAGTCGATGCCGGGCGGCACGGCGGGCAAGTACGCCCTCGGCGACACGCTCACGCACGAGGTCGGGCACTGGCTGATGCTGGAGCACACCTTCGCGCACGGCTGCTCGGCCTCCGGCGACTTCGTCGCGGACACCCCGCGCGAGGCGACGCCGCAGTTCAACTGCCCGGTGGGCGCGGACACCTGCACCGCACCCGGGCTGGACCCGATCCACAACTTCATGGACTACACGCAGGACTCCTGCATGAACATGTTCACCGCCGGACAGGCGGACCGGATGAGCGACGCCTGGGTCGCGTTCCGGGCCGGCGGCGCCGGCTGACGCAGTGCCGCAGGTGGCGGCCGGTCAGTGACCGGCCGCCACCGTCGGTCCCGGATCGGCTGATCCCGGGCCGGACCTCGATTCAGTCGAACGCGGCGGCGAACATGCCCGGCTGGTAGGAACCGCCCCGCTGGTGCACGATCACGGCGAGCCGATTGGCCGCGTTGATCAGGGCGACCAGGACGACCAGCGCGGCGACCTGGTCGTCGTCGTAGTGCTTGCGCACCCGGGCCCAGGTCTCGTCGGACACGCCCTGGTAGGCGTCGGCGAGCCGGGTGCCCTCCTCGGCGAGCGCCAGCGCGGCCTGCTCGGCCTCGGTGAAGACGGTGGACTCGCGCCAGGCGGCGACCAGGTTGAGCCGGACCGCGCTCTCGCCGGCCGCCGCGGCCTCCTTGGTGTGCATGTCGATGCACCAGCCGCAGCCGTTGATCTGGCTGGCCCGCAGCGACACCAGCTCCTGCGTGGCCTTGGGCAGCGGCGACTGCTGGATCACCAGGCCGGCGTTCGCGAACCGCTTGGCGAACTTCCCGGCGACCTCGTTGTCGAACAAGTTGAATCGGGCGTCCATGCTTCCGTCCTTCGCTCCTGGTGTTCGGTTGGACGAACACGAGATGCCGGCGAGCAACGCCATGTGACGGCGCGGCCGGGGTGACGACTGCCACAGCCGGAGGTGTCACAGAACGGCCGGGCCCGGCATCTGATGGGTGACGCAGTCGAGAGGGAACAGGAGTCACCCATGGTGGGCACGCCGCAGACCGCCGCCGACGATCGCCCGGACCCGGCCACCGAGGCGTTCCTCGCCCACCGCAACCTGCTCTTCACCGTCGCGTACGAGATGCTCGGCTCGGCCGCCGACGCGGAGGACGTCCTGCAGGAGACCTGGCTGCGGTGGGCGGGCGTCGAGCTGGGCACGGTCCGGGACCGGCGCGCCTACCTGGTCCGCATCACCACCCGCCAGGCACTCGTCCGGCTGCGTACGCTCAGCCGGCGCAGAGAGTCCTACGTCGGCCCCTGGCTGCCCGAGCCGCTGCTCACCGCTCCGGACGTCGCCGAGGACGTCGCGTTGGCCGACAGCGTCTCGATGGCGATGCTGCTGGTGCTGGAGACGCTGGCACCGACCGAACGGGCGGTGTTCGTGCTGCGCGAGGTGTTCGACCTCGGTTACGACGAGATCGCCGAGGCCGTCGACAAGAACGCCGCCGCCGTCCGTCAGATCGCCCACCGGGCACGGGCACACGTCGCGGCGCGCCGACCCCGCCGGGTCGTCTCCGCGGCCGAGACCCGGTACGCGCTCGACGCGTTCCAGCGGGCGGTCGAGACCGGCGACCTGCAGAGCCTGCTCGACATCCTCGCGCCGGACGTGGTCCTCCTCGGCGACGGTGGCGGCGTCAAACAGGCAGTGCCGCGGCCCATCCTCGGAGCCGACAAGGTGGCCCGCCTGCTGGCCGGTGGGTGGGGCAAGGTCGCGGGCAGTACGTCGTGGCGGCTGGCGCAGGTCAACGGACACCCGGCGCTGATCGTCCAACTCGAGGGCGAGATGGACACGGTCCTGGCCGTACGCGTCGACGGCGGCCTCATCACCGGGATCTACGCCGTACGCAACCCCGAGAAGCTGTCCCACATGGAACGGGAGACCGTCCTGAGCCGGTGAGCCGGAACGCGAGGATCAGTCGACGGTGGGCAGCTTCGGGCCGAGGACGTCGTCGGCGTCGACGATCGTGTACGCGTACCCCTGCTCCGCCAGGAAGCGCTGCCGATGCGCCGCGTACTCGGTGTCGATGGTGTCGCGGGAGACGACGGTGTAGAAGTGCGCCTGGCGGCCGTCGGCCTTCGGCCGCAGGACCCGGCCGAGCCGTTGTGCCTCCTCCTGGCGGGAGCCGAACGTGCCGGAGACCTGGATCGCCACCGCCGCCTCGGGCAGGTCGATGGAGAAGTTGCCGACCTTCGAGATCACCAGGGTGCGCACCTCGCCGGAGCGGAACGCGTCGAAGAGCCGCTCCCGTTCCTTGTTGGTGGTCGAGCCCTGCACGATCGGCGCGTCGAGGTACTCCCCGAGCTGATGGAGCTGGTCGATGTAGCCGCCGATCACCAGCACCTGGTCGTCCGGGTGCCGGTCGACCAGCGCCTTCACCACGGGCAGCTTGGTGCGGGCGGTCGCCGCCATCCGGTAGCGCTCCTCGGCCTCCGCCGTCGCGTACGACATGCGTTCCGCGTCGGTGAGCGTCACGCGCACCTCGGTGCACTGGGCCGGCGCGATCCAGCCCTGCTGCTCGATGTCCTTCCACGGGGCGTCGTACCGCTTCGGGCCGATCAGGCTGAACACGTCGCCCTCCCGGCCGTCCTCGCGGACCAGAGTCGCCGTGAGGCCCAGCCGGCGGCGGGCCTGGAGGTCCGCGGTGAACCGGAAGATCGGCGCGGGCAGCAGGTGCACCTCGTCGTAGACGACCAGACCCCAGTCGCGGGCCCCGAACAGGTCCAGGTGGGTGAAGGTGCCCTTCTTGCGCGAGGTGAGCACCTGGTACGTGGCGATGGTGACCGGGCGGATCTCCTTGCGCTCGCCCGAGTACTCGCCGATCTCCTCCTCGGTCAGCGACGTGCGGGCGATCAGCTCGCGCTTCCACTGCCGGCCCGCCACGGTGTTCGTGACGAGGATCAGGGTGGTCGCCTTCGCCTCGGCCATCGCCGCCGCCCCGACCAGCGTCTTGCCGGCGCCGCAGGGCAGCACCACGACGCCCGACCCGCCCGCCCAGAACGCCTCCACGGCCTCCCGCTGGTACGACCGCAGCGTCCACGGCTTCCGGCCGTCCTTGCCGGCCTCGGCCAGCTCGATCGGGTGCGCCTCGCCGTCGACGTAGCCGGCCAGGTCCTCGGCCGGCCAGCCGAGCTTGAGCAGCGCCTGCTTGAGCCGGCCCCGCTCGGACGGGTGCACCGCGATCGTGTCGTCGTCGAGCTTCGCGCCGAGCATCCCGGCGAGCTTCTTGCTCTTGGCGACCTCGATCAGCACCAGCCGGTCCAGTGCCCGCAGGACGAGGCCGTGCGCCGGGTCGTTGGCGAGCTGGAGGCGGCCGTACCGGTCCATCGTCTCGGCCACGTCCACCAGCAGCCCGTGCGGCACCGGGTAGCGGGAGTACTTGATCAGGGAGTCCACCACGCCCTCGGCGTCGTGGCCGGCGGCGCGCGCGTTCCACAGCCCGAGCGGGGTCAGCCGGTAGGTGTGCACGTGCTCGGGGGAGCGCTCCAGCTCGGCGAAGGGCGCGATGGCCATCCGGCACGCCTGCGCGTCGGGGTGGTCGATCTCCAGCAGCAGGGTCTTGTCCGACTGCACGATCAGGGGTCCACCGCTCACGCCAGTGCCTCTCCTCCGCCTCGGGTCGCCGGCTGTCCGGGAGGCGACTGACCCGCCCAGGCCGACCCACCAGTGTTGCACGCACCCGGGTGACGGCAGAAAAATCTGGTCACCTGGAGCAACCGGAGCGGTACTCGCAACGTCTACCAAAGGGAACACCTGTCAGGGGAGGCGCCATGCGCAAGGTCCGGATCACCAGCCGGCTCGTCGCCCTGGCAGTGGTCACGCTGGTCGGCGCCGGTGCGTGCGCGTTCGATCCGCAGGCCGACGGTGGCGGGGGCGGGGGTCCCGTACCGGCCGGGGCTGCGGAGCGGGTAACGGGGGCGAGCGGTGCGCCCGGGCCGGACCAGCGGGCGCGGTCCAGCACGGCGCCGCCGAAGCGCAAGGTCAAGCCGACGCGGAGCACGCCCGAACCGACGCGTCCGGCGGTGAAGCCGACGCGGCCCGCGACGAAACCCACCGCGTCGCCGTCCGCCGCCGGCTGCCCGCAGGGCGAGCACCAGCGCGAGGTGGAGGCGTACCTGGCCCGGCTGGGCGGGTTCGGCCGCCTGACCGTCGACGGCCGGCAGTCCGCCGCCGACTGCGCCGCCATCAGGAAGTTCCAGAAGCGGTACGACATCCGTCCCGCCCACGGCCGCGCCGGGCCCACGACGTACGACGTGGCGAAGCGGCTCGCCACCACCGACACGGCGCGCTGCCGGGCCGGCTCGGGCACCACCTTCTGCATCGACCTGACCCGGCAGACCACCTGGGTCATGCGCAACGGCAAGGTGCTCGTGAAGCCGACCGTGACCCGCACGGGCATGCCCGGCTACCGCACCCCCGCCGGCACGTTCACGATCAATTACCGCAACGTCAAGGAGTGGTCCGACCCGTACGAGGTGTGGCTGCCGTACTGGCAGCACTTCACCCGGGGGATGGGCTTCCACCAGACCACCACCTACCTGCACGACAAGGCGATCGGCTCGCACGGCTGCGTCAACCTGCTGCCCGGCGACGCCGTCCGCTACTGGGAGCTGGGCAAGGTCGGCAGCAAGGTGGTGCTGGTCGGTCGGCGTCCCGGCACCTGAGCCGCCCCGGCACGTCCCCGGCGCCGTCGCACACCCCGTCCGATCCGGGTCTTATCCCCTGTCACTCCCGCCACGGCGGTGTCACGCTGGATGCCAGTCGTCGAACCGGACGGGGAGGCTGGAGATGACAGTCGACCGCGAAGTGATCCCGGAGCACAGTCCCGCGCACGACCGGTCGCCCGTCGAGGAGGTCTCCACCGCCACCGTGGTCGCGTACGCGGTGGCGGCGGTGGTGCTCGTCGGCTGGTTCCTCTTCGGCTGGCTGGTGCTCGAGCAGGGCTTCGTCGACTCGGTCGGCGAGTCGGCCGGCGCCGGGTTCGCGCTGCTGCTGATCGTCTCCGTCGTAGGGACGGTACGCCGCAGCCGGCGCTGACCCGCTCAGTCCTCCCGCACCGCCGCCGTGATCCGGTGCAGGGCGAAGGTGTGCAGCATCTCCGTCCGGTCGTCCTCGGCGCGCAGGTAGCCCGCGCCGATCGAGACCGGCCGGACGAGCCGGGACGCGGTCGCCCCGTGCGCGTCGACGTACCCGACCCAGACCAGCGCCTTGTCCCGGACCGCCTGCTGGAGCACGGCGAGGGCGTCGCTGTGCGAGGGCACCGGCGCCGGACCGGCGTGCCCGACCGCGCCCCGCACCACGGCCGGCGCCCGCCGGGCGGCCCGGGCCGCCGCGTCGCCGCGCCGGATCTGCTCCACCACGCCCAGCAGGCGGGGCATGGCCAGCTTCGGCGTGGTCAGCGGGTCGAGCGTCCTGGTCGTCACCGGCACCCGCGCCGGGGCCCGCCGGGTCTTCGGGCGGGCGAGCACCGCCGCCCCGCTCGCGTCCTCCGGCACCGGGGCGTACCCGGCGTCGCGCAGCGCCATCAGCATCCGGCCCACCTGGTACGGCGTCGACAGCACCGTCGGCGCCAGCCGGCGCAGCGCCAGCGGCTCCAGCCGCCGGTCGGCGAGCACCTCGGTCAGCAGCGCCTCGTCGTCGCTGCGCACGTACCCCCCGGCGGAGCCGACCCGCAGCCCGCCGTGCTTGCGGGCCACGTCGTCCACCAGGTACGTCAGCCCCTGCGGCACGGGGGTGCGGGACCGCCGCCGGAACAGGCCGTGCAGGTCGTCGGCCGAGTAGCCGGCGTCCAGGGCCCGGCGCACGCTGGCCGGCGTGACCCGGTGCACGCTGGCCCCGCCGGCCGACTCGTGCTCCGCCACCACCTCCAGTTCGGCGGCGAGCGCCGGATCGGGCGGGCCGGGCACCACGACGGTCAGGTCCGCCTGCACGAGGAAGTGGTCGACCGGGGCGGGCAGCAGCGCGTCCAGCGCTCGTACGGCGCTGGACGGGTCCCCGCTCTCGGCGTCCGAACGCAACCCGAGGGGGTCGTCCCCACCCCGCTCGTCGGCGGCGGTCACGTCGGCGAGCAGCAGCCGCCCGTACGAGGTGAGCGCCCCCAGCCCCGTCACGCCCAGCGTGGCCGCCTCGGCCAGCACCTCGCGGTGCGCGGCCTCCCGCCCCCGGCTGCGCCGCGGCGCCCGCCAGTCGAGCAGGGCCAGCACCTCCTCGGGGGTGGGCCCGGTGGCCGGTTCCAGGTCGGCGAGCACCTCCAGCACGGCCCGCCGGGCGGCCGGCGCGCCGGCCCGTTCCGCCTCGGCGGAGAGCACCGTGATCGGCCGGTCCCGGTCGTCGCGCTGCCCGACCAGGCCGGCCTGCCGGGTCATGGTCAGCCAGGCCCGGGCGAGCTGCTCCCAGCGCTGCGCGAGCGTCCCGGCCCGCCACACCTCGTACCCGGCGGTGGGCAGGACCTGCTGGTCCGCGCCGTGCCGGGTGGTGGTGGCCCCCGGCAGGTCGACCTCGCCGACCAGCCCGCCCGCGTACGCCGCCTCCAGCAGCAGGGCGGCCGTCGGCTCGTCCACCCCGACGACCCGGGCGAGCCGGCGCAGGTCGCGGACGCCCAGGCCGCCGGAGCGCAGCACCGGCGCCGGTTCGGCGGCGAGCTGCTCCAGCAGCGCCTCGGTGTGGCGTACCACCTCCATGGTCTGCCCGGCCCCGGCCGAGTCGGCGGCCTTCGGCTCGCGCGGCGCGGTCGCCACCGGCGGCGGGCTGCTGCGCAGCGGGCCGAGCGGGCCGCTGTCGCGGCGCAGCAGCAGGCCGACCTCCCGGGGCAGCTCGACGGTGCCCGTGACGCCGGCCCTGCCGCCGGAGACCGGCACCAGCAGGTGGTGGTCGACGAGCCAGCGCACCGGCGAGCCGGTCGGCGCGCCGCCGTTGGTCGGGTCCGGGGGCAGGTCGTCCTCCGCGCCGAGCGGGGGCGCCTGCAACGCGCCCGCCGGCACGCTGCCGACCGGCGGTCCGGCGGCCAGCCGGTCCAGGATCGCCCGGGCCGAGGGCGGCGCGGCCAGCAGCGTCCGCCGCAGCTTCGCCGGGTCCGCGCAGAGCGCCGCCGCCCGTGGGTCCAGCTCCGTCGCCGGTCGACCCAGCCCCGCCGGGTACGGGGAGACCTCGTCGACGCTGGCCACCACGTGCAGGGCACTCTCGGGGCCGTACAGCACGAAGAGCGCGCGCAGCCGGTTCACGGCGGCGCGGACGGTGGTGGGGGCGGGCGGGTGCGGCCCGGCGGTGGCCATGGCGAGCACCGCCTCGGTGGAGGTCGTCCCGTCGGTCGCGTTCCGGGTCAGCCGGGCGGCGTCCAGCATCAGCAGGGTGAACTGGTCCAGCGCGTCGAGCGCGCGGGCCACCGAGACCCGGGACTGGGCCCGGGTGGCGAGCGCGGAGACATCGGCCGGCACGGGTACGACGAGGTCCGGCCGCAGCTGGAGGAGGGCGGCGAGCGACTCGTCGGGCAGCGACCGCAGGTGGTCGGCGAGTGAGGTGGTCATCGTCGTTCCACGCTAGCCCGGCCGAGGGTCCTCCCGCCCCTCGGACGTCCGGCTGGCCCGGGGTTGGGCGGGTACGTTCTCCTGCATGGCAGCGCTGACGGTCGGCTTCGACCTCGACATGACCCTGGTCGACTCGCGTCCCGGTATCGCCGACGCCTTCCGGGCGCTGGCGGCCCGGACGGGGGTGCACGTGGACGCGGCGGCCGCCGTGTCGCGGCTCGGCCCGCCGCTGCGTACCGAGATCGCCCGCTGGTTCCCGCCGGAGCAGGTCGACGAGGCCGTCCGGACGTACCGCGAGCTGTACCCGGCGTACGCGATCACGCCCACCATCCCGCTCCCCGGCGCCGTCGCCGCGCTCGACGCGGTACGCGCACGCGGCGGCCGCGTGCTCGTGGTGACCGCCAAGCTGGGCCGCCTGGCCCGGCTGCACCTCGACCATCTCGGGCTGGTGGCCGACGAGGTGGCCGGCGACCTGTTCGCGGAGGAGAAGGCGACCGCGCTGCGGCGGCACGGCGCGACCCACTACGTCGGCGACCACGTGGCCGACATGGTGGCCGCCGGGGCGGCGGGCGTCCCGGGCATCGCGGTCGCCACCGGCCCGTGCACCGCCGACGAGCTGCGCGCGGCCGGCGCGGAGGTGGTGCTGGATGATCTCACCGGATTCCCGGCGGCGCTGGACGGCATGATCCGGCTAGCCTTGGAGCGGTAGACGTCTCAAGCTCAAGCGAAGCAGGGGTTCTCAGGTGCCGACGGGTCGAGTGAAGTGGTTTGACGCGGCCAAGGGATACGGGTTCGTCACCAGTGACGAGGGTGGCGACGTGTTCCTGCCCAAGGGCGCGCTACCGACGGGTGTCACCGACCTCAAGGGCGGCCAGCGGGTCGACTTCAGCGTGGTGGACAGCCGCCGGGGCGCGCAGGCGATGGGGGTCAAGCTGCTCGACGCCCCGCCCTCGATGGCGGAGCTGCGTCGCCGGCCGGCGGAGGAGCTGCACGGCCTCGTCGAGGACATGATCAAGGTGCTGGAGGCGAAGGTTCAGCCGGACCTGCGCCGGGGTCGGTTCCCGGACCGCAAGACGGCGCAGAAGATCGCTCAGCTGGTCCACGCGGTCGCCAACGAGCTGGAGGTCTGAGGCACCAGCCCGGCGTCGGCGGCCCGGCCGAGCAGCGCCTCCACGGCGGCGAACCCCGCGTCCCCCAGGTCGGCGGTGAACTCGTTGACGTAGAGCCCGATGTGCCGGTCCACCACGTCGGGCTCCATCTCCTGCGCGTGCGCCAGCACGTACTCCCGGCTGGCGGCCGGGTCGGCCCAGGCTCGGCGGACCGACTCGCGGATCCACCCGGCCGCCGCCCCGGGGTCGACCGCGCCGCGCCGGGCCAGGATGGCCCCGAGGGGGATGGGGAGACCGGTGTCGGCCTCCCACCACTCGCCGAGGTCGACCAGGGCGGTCAGGCCGTGCCGTGGGTAGGTGAACCGTGCCTCGTGGATGACCAGGCCGGCGTCGTACCGGCCGGCGGCGACGCCCGGCATGATCTCGTGGAACGGCACGACCTCGATCCGCGCCGGGGGCCGCTCGGCCGCCCAGAGCCGGAAGAGCAGGTACGCCGTGGTCCGGTCGCCCGGCACCGCCACGGTGGCGCCACTCAGGTCGACGCCGCCGAGGCTGCCGTCGCCGGGGTCGGCGGGCCGGTCGGCGCGGCCGGGGTCGGCGGGCCGGTCGGGGTGGCCGCCACGGGTCAGCACCAGCGGGCCGCAGCCACGGCCGAGCGCGCCTCCGCAGGGCAGCAGGTGGTAGTCGTCCAGCAGCCACGGCAGCGCCGCGTAGCTCACCTTGACCAGGTCGAACGCCCCACGCTCGGCGGCCGTGTTGGTGACGTCCACGTCGGCGTACGTGACGTCGACCGGCGGGGCGCCGGGCACCAGGCCGTGCACCAGGGCGTGGAAGACGAACGTGTCGTTGGGGCAGGGCGAGATCGCCAGTGAGAGCGCCACGCCCTCACCGTATCCCCGCCGCCGGCGGCCCGGCTTCGCCCGGTCCCCACGACTGTGACCTGCTCCGCCAGGTGGCCCTGCTCAGCTAGGTGGGGGCGCGGAGGTAAGGGTGTGTGCGGTGACGGTACTCGCGACGACGCGATTGGGAGATGTCCCACGACGACGAGCCGCGTCCTTCCTGACGCCACGAGCCATGGGCAGAGTGGGAACCCGACGGCGACAACCAGGGCGGCAACGGAGTCCTGCTCGGCCCTGTCGAGCTGCCCTCATGGATGGGGCAAGCCGCGATCCGGCAGATAGCGCAAGCCGCGATGCAACAGATGGGCAGGTTGCGATCCGGCGAGCGCCGGCCGCACCAACGCCCGCCGCACGAGCGTCGGCCGTGCCAGCGTTGGCTGCGCCAGCGTTGGCCGTGTCAGCGTTGGCCGTGTCAGCGTTGGCTGCGCCAGCGATGGCCGCACCAGCGTCGGCCGTGCCAGCGTCGGCCGTACCAGCGCGGGAACGCACTCCTGCTGCCGGATGACCTGGCTGATGCCCGAGTGCACCCGCATCGCGCGGCGGGACCAGTGCAGACGGCCCATTCCTGGATGCCGGTCGTTCAACGGTGCCGGCAGCTCTGGTAGACCGGTGGTCTCACGAACGGGGCAGCTCGACAGCGCCCCGAAGAACACGTCACCGCACAGCGCTGAGCCACTTATCCACAGGCTTGTCCACAGGTGTGCCGCGCCTGTTGACGGTCGCTCGTGGCGTCGCAACGATCGACAGGTGGCGGAGTCGACCAGACCGATCGAGGTGGGGGCGGCGCTGCGTGCTCTCCGGCGCCAGGCAGACCTGAGCCAGCGGGAGCTGGCGCGTCGGTCGGGCGTACCCAAGAGCACCGTGGCGCGGATCGAGTCCGATCCGGGAGCCGACCCGAGGCTGCGGACGGTGGAGCGGTTGGTCCGGGCTGCTGGCGGAGAGCTGGCGGTCGGCGTCCGGACCGCTGACCACTCCAGCACGGACGGCGGTCCGGGAGCCGTCGCCGTGCCGCCGCCCGTCCCGCACGACGGACGACGCGACGAGGCAGGCCGCCGCTATCCCGCGCATCTCGACATCCGCGAGGTCCGGACGCTGAAGGACTGGCCGGGTGCGTGGTGGGGGCACTGGTACGTCCACCGGAGCAGTGGCCGGTGCGGGTGCCGGAGAGGACGTACGACCTCCACCGTGGGCGACGCGACGAGCGACGGGTACGGGAACGGGCCCGCGCCACCGTCAGTTTTCGTCGGGTGACGGATGGGGTGCCGGACGGGTGCTGGCGGTTCGTGGCCCAACTGTCGGGCGGTGAGCTGGTCGGCGAACTCCGGGCACACGAACGCAGCGAGGACCTGCTGCTCGGTGAGGATCTGGACGACCGGCGGGAGATAGTGCTGGACGGTGTCCTCGTCGCGCCCCAGTTGCGCTTCCTGGGCATCGGCCGCCGGCTGCTTCAGCTCCTTGGTCAGGAACTGGAGCGGGCCGGTATCCGCACCGTGCGCGCCGTCGCCAGCTTTGGTGGGGCCAGCTTCCTGGTTGCCTGTGGCTACCAGGTGGAGGCGAGCCGGCCGACGGCTCTGCGGTTCGACCGGCGACCGACGTCCGGCGGATGATCGCCGGGCCGAGCAGCCCGAGCAGCCCGAGCCAGGTCCGGGCAGGGCAGGCTCAGGGCAGTTCGGATGAGGCCAGGGCCGCGGCGGCGGTGGTGAGGGCGGCGAGCGCCTCGCGCATGCGCCAGGCGTCGCGGTCCCGGGGGCCGATCGGGTTGGAGACGGTACGCAGCTCGACGAACGGGACGCCGGCCTGCGCGGCGGCGACGGCCACGCCGTACCCCTCCATGGCCTCGGCGACCGCGTCGGGATGGCGCCGGCGCAGGGCGTCCGTGCTGGCGGCGGTGCCGGTCACCGTGCTGACGGTCAACACCGCGCCCACCGTTGCCGTCGGCAGCGCGGCCCGCAGGTCGGCCAGCAGCCCCGGGTCGGCGGCGAGCGCGACGCCACCACCGAGCCATTCCGGGGGCATGCCCAACTCGTCCACCGGGAGGAAGCCCGCCGGTGACTCGGCGCCCAGGTCGGCGGCGACGGCGACGGCGCCCAGCACCGTCGCGCCGACCTCCACCCGGCCGGCGAAGCCACCCGCCACGCCCGCGCTGACCACACCGCGGTACGGACGCCCGGCCGCCTCGGCGAGCAGCAGCAGCCGGGCGGTGGTGGCGGCGGCGACGGCGGGCCCGACCCCCACCGGCAGCACGGCCGTCGACGGATCCGTGAGGCCCGCGCGGACCGCCTCGGCCTCGGCGGGCACCGCCGTGACCACCAGCAGGCCCGTCACGGCAGGGGCCCCTGCGGTTCCCGCCGGGTCTCGTCGTCCGTGCCGCCCGGCCCGCCGACGGCCGACGACGGCCGGTAGATGTGGTAGCCCGGCGGGGCCAGGGCCGGGTCGTCCAGCGGCGAGCCGCCTTGCGCGGGGGCGGGTGAGACGGGCGCCACCCCGTTCTCGGGGCCGGCCTCGGCCTCGGTGCGCGCGCCGGCCCCGGTGCCCGTGCTTGCCGCAGCGTCCGTGTCCGCCTTGGTGGGCGTGCCGGCCCCGGTGTCCGTGACGGTTCCGTCGGTTTCGTCGGCCAGTTCGTCGTCGGCGAGCGGGCGACCGGCCAGGCGCTCGGCGCGCAGGCGGCCCGCCACCACCACGCCCCGGACGGCGGCCAACGTGCCGACCCCGGCGGCGACGGCGATCCCGATCCGGCCGTCGAAGGGTACGAGCCCCAGCCCGCCCCCGGCGACGAACGCGAGCATCAGCACCGTCTCGGAATGGGCGAACGAGCTGGCCCGCAGCCGCTCCGGGATGCGCTCCTGGATCGAGGCGTCCACGGTGAGCTTGGCGATGCCGCTGATCAGCGCGGCCACGAGGCAGAGCAGGGCGACCATCGGCAGCGAGAACTTCAACGCGGCGAGGATCGCCACCCCGCCCACGATGATCATGCCGCTGGACTGGATCGCGACGGGTCGGTGGATGCGCAGCCGGGTGCCGATCGCGGTGGCGAGGAAGGTGCCCGCGGCCAGCGCCGCGCCGACGAGGCCCAGCGCCCCCTCGTCGCCCAGGTCCCGGCCGAAGACGACGGTGGTCAGGTCGCCGGCCTTGATCGCGAAGGCCAGGAAGAGCAGCAGGAACCCGTACAGCCCGCGCAGCGTCGCGGCGCCGATCAGGGTGGCGATCACGAGCCGGCCGGCCGGTCGCCCCCGGCCCAGCGGGCGGTCGCCGGTGCGCCGGCCGAGTGCCCGTAGCGGCCGGGGCACCCGCTCCGGCGGCTCGGAGTCGGCCTTCGGCGGCAGCCGCAGGGAGATCACCATGCCGACCAGGAAGATGATCGAGGCGACCCGGAGCGGCCACTGCGGCCCGAACCAGAAGGCGGCCAGCCCGATCGGCGCGACCAGGGCGCCGGCCACCGTGCCGTAGACGCTGGCCCGGGCGCCCACCTGGGAGAGGCCGAGCCCCTCCGGCAGCAGCCGTGGGACGGCCGCCGAGCGGGCCACCCCGTACGCGCGGGAGAGCGCCAGCACGCCGAAGGCCGCCGGGTAGAGGCCGAAGCCGTGGATGTAGTCGGAGATCAGCCACGCCAGGAAGGCCCGGCCGAGCATGGTGGCGGCCAGCGCGTACCGGCGGCCGTGGCGGAAGTGGTCGAGCAACGGGCCCACCACCGGGGCGAGCATGGCGAACGGCACCATTGTCACCAGCAGGTAGAGGGCGACCTTGCTGCGCGCCTCGCCGAGCGGCACGTTGAAGAAGATCGTCCCGGCGAGCCCGATGGCGATCAGCGTGTCCCCGGCGCAGGAGATCGCGTGCAAATCGAAGAGGCGGACCATGCCGACCTCGTCGCCGGCGCCCCGGGCGCGGGCCCGGCCCGCCCGGCGGGTCACCCAGCGCCCACCGCTGACCGAGCCGCGCAACAGCAGGCGGACGGCCTTGATGCCGGTGCCGACGGTCCGCCCGAGTACGGACCGCCCGGAGCGGGAGAACAGCGGCATGTCCACCATCCTCACCCATCCGGTCCGTCCGTGCCGCACCACTGTCCCAGAACGTCGTCGGCGGGTGCCTGTCGGTCGGCCGTACGCATGGGGAACAATGGTCGGGTGACCAGGCCCGCCTCCGCCCGTGCCGCTCGTCTCGACCAGGTCTGCGCCGCCGCCGTCGAGGTGGCACGTGACGCCATTACCGAGGTCGACCCCTCGGACATCGGCGACCACCTGCAGGCCGTCGCGGAGGGCGACCGACTCGTCACGCACTACTTCGAGTGTCGGCTCGCCGGCTACCGCGGCTGGCGATGGGCGGTCACCGTGACCCGGGTGCCGCGCAGCCGGCACGTCACCATCTGCGAGACGGTGCTGCTCCCCGGCACGGACGCGATGCTCGCCCCCGGCTGGCTGCCGTGGCAGGAGCGGCTCAAGCCGGGCGACCTCGGCCCCGGCGACCTGCTGCCCACCCCGGCGGACGACGACCGGCTCCAGCCCGGCTACCTGCTCTCCGACGACCCCGCCGTCGAGGAGACCGCCTGGGAGTTCGGCCTCGGCCGGGCCCGGGTGCTCTCCAGGGAGGGGCGCAGCGAGGCCGCCCAGCGCTGGTACGACGGCGACCACGGCCCGTCCGCCGCGATCTCGGTCGCCGCCCCCGCCGCCGCCCGCTGCGGCACCTGCGGCTTCTACCTGCCGCTCGCCGGCGCCCTGCGGCAGTCCTTCGGGGCCTGCGGCAACTTCTACGCCCCCGACGACGGTCGGGTGGTCAGCGCCGACCACGGCTGCGGGGCGCACTCGGAGACCCTGATCGAGGCCGCCGAGACCCAGGTCGACGAGATGCCCACGGTCTACGACGACAGCGCGGTCGAGCCCGTGGCGGTCAGCCGGGCGCCGGGCTCGGTCGAGGCCGCGGAGCCGGCGGAGCCGTACGGCCACCCCTGACGCCACCGGGCGCTGCGCCGATCCGGCGGATCGGCGTCGTCGCAGAGTCGTCGCAGGTCAGCGGCCGGCGCGACGGCGACGCCGGTTGGCGTCGTGCCGCATCATCACGGCGAGACCGGGGAAACCCCACAGGAAACCGGCCAGGCAGGTCCACAGCCAGTCCTGGTGGTCGTGCGCGGTCAACCAGTCGCGGAAGAAGACCAGCAGCACCAGCCCGGCGAGCGCCCAGGCCGCCATCCCGGCGAGGGCGAACGGCACCATCGGCGGGTCGAGCGGCTCGGGCCGCGGTGGCTGCTCCTTCGGCACGCGGCAAGCGTACGCGATCAACTTTTCCTGCTGGCCGGTGATCTGCGACGATGCGCGCGACAACGGAAGATCACCTGCGAGGACCTGATGGCAGTAGCGCCGCCCGAGAACGGCACACCACCCGACCCAGCGCACCCGCGTAACGGTTTCGACCGGTACTTCGAAGTCTCCGCCCGTGGCTCGACGATGAGCCGCGAGGTACGCGGTGGCCTGGCGACCTTCTTCACGATGGCGTACATCGTGGTGCTCAACCCGCTCATCATCGGTGGTGCCGTCGACGGCGACGGCCAGAAGCTCCCCATCGCCGCCCTCGCCGCGGCCACCGCCCTGGTCGCCGGCCTGATGACCATCCTGATGGGTGTCGTCGGCCGGTTCCCGCTGGCGCTCGCCGCCGGCCTCGGCGTCAACGCGCTGGTCGCGTACGAGATCGCTCCGGAGATGACCTGGGCGGACGCGATGGGCCTCGTGGTGATCGAGGGCCTGATCATCGCGGTGCTGGTGCTGACCGGCCTGCGTACGGCGGTGTTCCGCTCGGTGCCGACGCAGATGAAGACGGCGATCGGCGTCGGCATCGGCCTCTTCCTGACCATCATCGGCCTGGTCGACGCCGGCTTCGTGCGCCGGGTGCCGGACGTGCAGAACACCACCGTCCCGGTCAGCCTGGGCATCGGCGGCAGCCTGGCCAGCTGGCCGCTGCTGGTCTTCGTGGTGGGCCTGCTGCTGACCGTGGTGCTGCTGGTGCGCCGGGTCAAGGGCGCGATCCTGATCGGCATCCTCGGCTCCACCGTGCTGGCGATCGTCGTCGAGGCGGTGGCGAACATCGGCCCGTCCTTCGTCGACGGCAAGCCGAACCCGAAGGGCTGGGCGCTCAACGTCCCCGAGCTGCCGAAGACCTGGGTGGACGTGCCGGACCTGTCGCTGATCGGCAACTTCAACGTCTTCGACTCGTGGGGCCGGGCCGGCTGGGTCGTCGTCCTCATGTTCGTGTTCACCCTGCTCATCACGGACTTCTTCGACACCATGGGCACGATGGTCGCGGTCGGCCAGGAGGGGAGCATGCTCGACGAGCGGGGCACCCCGCCGCGGGCGAAGGAGATCCTGCTGGTCGACTCGATCGCGGCGGCGGCCGGCGGTGCGGCGAGCACGTCCAGCAACACGTCGTACATCGAGAGCGCCGCCGGTGTGGCGGAGGGTGCCCGGACCGGCGTGGCCAACCTGGTCACCGGCGGGTTGTTCCTGCTGGCGATGTTCCTGGCGCCGCTGGTCGTGGTGGTGCCGTTCGAGGCGGCGTCCACCGCGCTGGTGGTGGTCGGCTTCCTGATGATGACCGCGGTGCGGACGATCGACTGGTCCGACTACGAGATCGCGATCCCGGCGTTCCTGACGATCGTGCTGATGCCCTTCACGTACTCGATCTCCAACGGCATCGGCGCCGGCCTGATCTCGTACGTGGTGGTGAAGCTCGCCCGGGGCAAGGCGCGGGAGATCCACCCGCTGCTGTACGGGGTGGCCGCCCTCTTCGTGCTCTACTTCCTGCGCGGGCCGATCGAGTCCGTGGTGCTCTGAACACCGTCCGCTCCGGGCCGGTGACCGGATCGGGTACCCGGCCCGGAGCAGGACAAACTTCTCGTGAGCATGGTCATATCACCACTCATTCGCCAGGCTAATTAGTTAGGCTAACTATCGTGACGGAGCGGACGGTGACGGCGAAACGCGTGCCACCGGCGCAGCTGGCACCGCAGCTGCGTGATGCGATCACCCGGCTCAACCGGCGGGTCCGACAGGCCCGGCCGGTCGGCGACCTCACGGTCACCCAGCTCTCCGCGCTCACCAGCCTCCGGCTGGCGGGTGCGCTGACGCCTCGGGAACTGGCCGACGTGGAACGGGTGCAGCCCCCGACGATGACCAAGATCGTCGCGAAGTTGGAGGAGCGCGGCCTCGTGCAGCGCACCCCCCATCCGACCGACGGCCGGCAGGTCATCCTGGCGGCGACCGAGGGGGGACGGGCGGTGCTCGACCAGTTCGAGCGGGTCCGTGACGAGTGGCTGGCCCGCCGGCTGGCCGAGCTGACCGAGGCCGAGCGGGACACCCTGCGGCAGGCGGCCGAGATCCTTCAGCAGGTCGCCCGCGCCTGACCCGCGCGTCGTGCCACCGCGCCGTCCGACGTCGATGACGCGTACGACCGCGAGGAGGCGCACCAAGAGTGCAGGCGAAGCTGAGCACGATGTTCCAGTCCCTACAGGTCCGCAACTACCGGCTCTTCGCATCCGGGCAGCTGATCAAGCTGATCGGCGTCTGGATGATGTTCATCGCCCAGGACTGGCTGGTCCTCGAGCTCTCCGACAACTCCGCCACCGCGCTCGGCGTGGTGACCGCGCTCCAGTTCACCCCGGTGCTGCTGCTCACCCTGCTCTCCGGGCGGCTCGCCGACCGCTACGACAAGCGCATGCTGCTCTTCGTCGCCAACGCGTTCTGGACCGTGCTGGCCCTCGCCATGAGCCTGCTGGTGATGACCGGCCTCGTGCAGCTCTGGCACGTCTTCGCGTTCGCGGCCCTGCTGGGCGTCGCCAACGCCGTGGAGACGCCGGTCCGGCAGGCGTTCGTCTCCGAGCTGGTCGGCACGTCGCTGCTGCCGAACGCGCTCTCGCTGAACGCGGCCGTGTTCAACTCCGCCCGGATCGTCGGTCCGGCCGTCGCCGGCCTGGCCATCGCCGTCCTCGACGTCGGGCCGGTCTTCCTGTTCACCGCGCTCAGCTCGATCGCCCCGCTGGTCACCGTGATCCAGATGCGCCCCACCGAGCTGCACCGGGAGGCGCTGCCGCCGCGCGACGAGCGGGCGTCGGCCAAGGTGGTCGACGGCCTGCGCTACGTCTGGCGCCGGCCCGACCTGCTGCTGCCCATGGCGATGATGTCGGTGATCGGCATGTCGCTGTTCAACTTCCAGCTGACCCTCGCCGCGCTGGCCAAGACCGTGTTCCAGACCGGTGCCGCCTCGTTCGGGCTGTTCAGCACCGCGCTGGCGGTCGGCGCGCTGGTCGGGGCGCTCGCCGGCACGGGGCGGCGCAGCCGCCCGTCGGTCTGGCTGGTGCTCGGCGCGGGGGTCGGCTGCGCCAGCTTCGGCACGCTGGTGGGGCTCGCCCCGGCGTACTGGATGGTGGTGACGCTGCTGCTGCCGACCGGGTTCTTCATGGTCTTCTTCGCCCAGGCGGCCAACCAGCGGGTCCAGCTCGGCACGGACGCCGCCTTCCGCGGCCGGGTGATGGCCCTGTGGGTGCTGGTCTTCCTCGGCACCAACCCGGTCGGAGCGCCGCTCATCGGCTGGGTCGCCGAGACCTACGGCGCCGGCGCCAGCATCTGGATCGGCGGGCTGATCTCGCTGGCCACCGTCCTGATCGCGCTCACCTGGCAGCTGCGCCACTCCGGCGCCCGGCTGCGCTTCCGCATCCTGCCGATGCCGCGCTTCTACGTCACCTCCACCGACTGCTGAGCGTCCCGCCGCCCCTCCGGTGGGACGATCCGTCCCATCCTGCGGATGGCGTGGATGGCACGAAACCGGTGGCGGGCCGGCCGGAAGAGGCTTAGCGTCGATACGTGGAGCTCGGGCGCGCGCTGCTGCTGATCCTGGCCTTCGTCGCCATAGCGAGCCTGCCGGCGATGATCGCCTTGGTCTTCTGCGCTGACGAGATCATCGACCGGGTCGCCTGCGGATGGGCCGAGTGGCGCGAGCGCCGACGGGAGCGGCGCACGATCGCCCGGCTGGACCGGGCCGTCGAGGCCGACGCGCTGACCCGCGACATCGACCTCACCGGCTTCGACCGGCCCGACCGGCGCCCGCTGGAGGAACTCGCCGCCGACCTGCGCCGCCTGCGCGGCCAGGGGGTCGGCCCCGACGGCCGCCAGCCCGTCTGGCACGGCACGGTCCTGCGGGCGTACGACGACCGGCTCCGGCTGGCCTGCCGGGCCCTCGGGCTCACCGAGCACCTGGCCGAGCTGGAGGGCGTCGACCTGGAGCTGGAACGGGTCCGGGTGGAGGGACTGCTGCACGCCGCCGGGCTGACCCTGCCCGCCGCCCGGGCCGGCCACCGGCAGCGTCACCGCTGAGGGCGTAGCGGCGTGCGGCTCTTCGTGGCGCTCTACCCGCCGCCCGAGGCGGTCGCGCACCTCGGCGCGCAGGTCGCCCGGCTGCGGATCGGCGCGGCGGCCGCCGCCGGCATCAACGTCCGGCTCGCCGACCCGGCCCACGCGCACGTCACCCTCGCCTTTCTCGGCGACGTCGAGGCGGACCGGCTGGTTGCCGTGGAGAGCGCGCTGGGGCTCGCCGCCGAGTGGTCCCGGGACGGCCGCCAGGCCGCGCCCCGGCTCCGGCTGGCCGGCGGCGGGCGGTTCGGGCGGGGCCGGTTCACCGTGCTCTGGGTCGACCTGCGGGGCGAGGTGGAGCCGGTACTGGTGCTGGCCCGGCTGATCCGCTCCCGCCTGCGGCACGCCCGCCTGCCGTACGACGAGAAGCCGTTCCGCCCGCACCTGACCGTCGCCCGCCCCGGCGACCGGGTGCCCCCGGTCGACGTGGCCGCCGACGTGGCCGCCCTCGACGACTACGAGGGCCCGCAGTGGCCGGCCGGCGAGATGGTCCTCGTGCGTAGCCACCCCGGGCCCCGCCCCACCTATGACCGCCTGGCCGCCTGGCCCCTCTGACGCTCCTCGGTCACCAGGCCCAGGCCTCCGGGCCGGGACCGGCGTTGCCGACGGGTGGGAAGAGCTCGTCCAGGCGGGTGAGGACGTCCTCGTCGAGGCGGCCGGCCAGGGCGTCCAGGGAACGGTCGAGCTGGTCGGTGGTGCGCGTCCGATGATCGGGGCGGTCAACCCGGGCCGGGACAGCAGCCAGCCGAGGGCCACGTCCGCCGGGTCGTGCCGAGGCAGAGGCGGCTGACCGACAGGCCCGTACGGCCAAGGTCCGTGTACTCCATGAGGCCACCCTGCCACGGCGGCACTTCGAGTGCCTCGAGTGCCTCGCGTCGACTCCGGCGACGGGGTCCGTCGCCGGAGTCAGCCGGTCACGAGGACTCGCGGGCCGCCGGGCCGCTGCCGAAGAGCACGTCGTCCCAGCTCGGCAGGCGCTTGCGCGGCTTGCCGCCGGCGTCGGTCGACTCGCCGGCCGCTGCCGCCGCGGGCGCTCCCGTGCGCCGGGGCCGGAGCACCGCCAGCGACGGCACGGCCGGCACCTCCTTGGGCGCGTCCGAGTCGTCGTCGAACGCGGAACCCTGGCCACCGCCGAGCAGCGCCGCCGCCCCGCCGCCGACCGGCCGCTGGCGCGGCGCGTCCTGCCCGGCCAGGGCTGCCGGGGTGCGGGGTTCGAGCCCGCGGCCCGAGGTCGAGCCGAGCGGACGGTCGAGGGAGGCGAGCAGGGCGTCCCGCCCGGCCCGGATCGGGTCGCGCCCGGGGCGGC